>CADBKS010000155.1 GCA_902795255.1 uncultured Chloroflexota bacterium | reverse complement strand
GCCGACAGCGATGATGAGGTCATAACCGTCGTCCACAGCGGTGACGAGGTTCGGTTCGTAATCGGCATCGGTCTTGGATTCGAAGTATTTGATCTCGGCACCGAGTTCGGATTCGGCGCGGAGCATGCCTTCCCATGCGGAGGCATTGAAGGACTGGTCATTGATACCGCCGGTATCGGTGACCAGGGCGACGCGGAATTTCTTCGCTTCGGTGGTTTCTTCCACTGCTTCAGCTTCCACGGCTTCAACTTCGACAGGTTCAGCTTCGACGACTTCGGCAACAACTTCTTCAACGGTTTCTTCAGCGGCAGCTGTAACATCGGAAGCAGCTTCTTCAACAGTGGCGGCGGCTTCTTCAACAGCGGTTTCTGCTTCGGCAGCAACGTCCTGGGCAGCTTCTTCAGCGTTGGCAGCGGTTTCTTCAACAGCGTCCTGAGCTTCTTCAACAGCGCCCTGGACAGCTTCTTCAGCGTTGGCGGCGGTTTCTTCAACAGCAGCTTCGGCTTCGGCGGCAGCGGTTTCGGCGTTGTCGGCAGCTTCTTCAACTGCAGCTTCGCCTTCGGCGACGGTTTCGTTCACGGCATCGGTGACTTCGGAAACAGCTTCTTCAGCTTTTCCGGTCAGATCGGAAACGACATCCTGAACCTTTTCGGCTGCGTCGGAAACGGTTTCTTCAACTGCGTCGGATGCACCGGCTACGGCTTCCTGGACCTGTTCGGCGGCTCCGGAAACAGCCTGGCCCGCTTCTTCGGAAACGGAAGAAGCAGCTTCTTCGACTTTGTCGGAAACTTCGCTGACGACTTCTTCTGCCTTTGTGGAGGCTTCGTCAACCTTTTCCTGCACAGTATCGGCAGCTGTGTCAACGACCGCAGCCGCGGTTTCCTGAACTGCAGGTTTTTCACCGTTCTTGCAGCCGGTCAGTACGAAACTGAGGACCAGCAGAACAGCTAACAATACGGATAAGCTTTTTTTCATGAATATCTCCTTGTATCGCTCGGAATATAACTTTAAGCGAACAGTAAGTATTCTAATCCCGAATTGAAAAAAAGGCGTAACCTTCGGGAATTATCGTGAAAAAAAACGTGATTGCTCATTTCCGCAAACGCCTTATCGGTTTGCGCCTTATAATATATAAGTGTTTTGAAAGGGGGAACGAAAAATCAATGACAGTTATTCCCGGAAAGACAGTTGTATGTGCCGGCGGGGCAAATATCGATATTCAGGGTTTTTCTGCGGCCGCGATCAACATGAGGGATTCCAATCCCGGGATGATCCGCCTGTGTGCCGGTGGTGTGGGCCGGAATATTGCCGAGAATCTGGCCCGGCTGGGCGCCCGGGTATTTATGGTTTCGGCGGTGGGAAATGATCATTTCGGAAAAATGATCCTGGATGACTGTGTCAGTGCCGGCATTGATGTTTCCGGCATCGATGTGCTTCCGGACGCGCGCTCGTCGTCATATCTGGTCCTGACGGATAACGACGGGGATATGCTGGCGGCAGTTTCGGATATGCATATCATGAAAGGCCTCGGCGCTGATTTTATCCTGCGCCACAGGGAGCTGTTTGACGCGGCGGACGCAATCGTGGCCGATCCGAATCTCTCGCCCGAATCCCTGGATACGCTGACCTCCGGCTGGAACGGAAAACCGATTTTCGCGGACCCGATCTCCACGGCCTACGCGCGGACACTGAAGGCTTTCCTTCCGAGGCTCCGGATGGTGAAATGCAACCGCCAGGAGGCTGAGGTCCTTGCGGACATGGAGATCCGGAACGAGCCGGACCTGGAGACTGCGGCGGACCGTGTTTTGAAAACGGGAACGGGCAGTGTCGTGATCACCTCTGGTGAGAACGGTGTCTTTTATAAGGATCATGCCGGCCTGGTCGTGAGAAAGCGGAATCATCCCCTTGTCCCGGTCAGTGCTACCGGAGCAGGAGATGCTTTCACTGCGGCAATGGTTTACGGATGGCTGTCCGGGATGACGCCGAACGACGCGCTGGACCTTGCCATGCATGCCGCGGAGATCACCCTGATGGATTCCCGAACGGTCAGTCCGGCCGTCAGCACGCTGACACGCTCGTTATGAGGGAAAACCTGCCGGTTTTGAGGCAGATATATCTATATAATAAATAATGAAGATCATAAATAACGAAAACCCGCTGAGCGGGGGAAAGGCAAAAAAGAATGGATAAAAATATGCTGCAGATTTTACCGGAGATTCAGGATGCCCTGCACACCGGAAAACCGGTCGTTGCGCTGGAGTCAACGATCATTTCCCACGGAATGCCTTATCCGGAAAATGAGAAATTTGCCAATGATGTTGAGGCGGTTATCCGCGCCGAAGGGGCTGTTCCCGCGACGATCGCGGTGATCAACGGCGTCCTGAAAGTCGGTCTGACGCCGGATGATCTGAGCCTGATGGCGCATGGGGAAAAGGTCGCGAAGGTTTCCCGCCGCGATCTGCCCTATCTCGTCGCGATGAAGCAGACCGGTGCGACTACGGTGGCTACGACCATGATCATTGCCGCGATGGCGGGGATCCGTGTTTTTGCGACCGGCGGGATCGGCGGCGTACACCGCGGTGCTCCGAAAACTTTTGATATTTCCGCGGATCTGCAGGAACTGGCCCATACGAATGTGGCTGTGGTCTGTGCCGGCTGCAAGTCGATCCTGGATATCGGCCTGACGCTTGAATATCTGGAAACTTTCGGCGTTCCGGTGCTGTGCATGGGGACGAAGAAATTCCCTGCTTTTTACTGCAAGGAAAGCGGTTTTGAGGGCGACTATGCCTGCGCGACCCCTGAAGAGGCTGCGGCTGTGATCCGTTCCAAGTGGGATATGGGGCTGAACGGCGGTGTGCTGGTCGCCAATCCGATCCCGGATGAATACGCGATGGATCCCGTGCGCATGAATAAAGTGATCGACGAAGCGGTCGCGGAAGCGGAACGGCAGCATATCCACGGCAAAAATATCACGCCCTTCCTGCTCGCGCGGATCAAGGATGTTACCGGTGGCGAAAGCCTGGCCTCCAATATTCAGCTTGCGTTCAACAATGCCCGGATGGCGGCGAAGATCGCTGCCGCGATGGAAAAATAAATTATCATGCTGAAGTAAGGATAATCGTCATTCCGGTTTCTAAGTATAATTAAAATTCAGCTATTTCAATGTAAAGGAGGACTGGCCATTGGAAAACAAACATTATGATTTGAATGTTACGACCGTGGAAATGAAGAATATCGTCAAAATGTTCGGTAATTTCAAGGCGAACGACGGTATCCAGCTGAAGGTTCATAAAGGGGAGATCCACGCGATCCTCGGTGAAAACGGCGCGGGAAAATCCACCCTGATGAACATTCTCTACGGTCTCTACCGGCCGACTTCCGGCGAGATCTTTATCAATGGGAAAAAGGTTGAGATCGACAGCCCGAACAAGGCCGTTGAACTGGGAATCGGTATGGTCCATCAGCATTTCATGCTGGTCGCTCCTTTTACAGTCACTGAAAACATCATCCTCGGGGATGAACCGCATAAATCACTGGGCCGTGTCGATTATGAGAAAGCCCGCCGGGAGGTGGTCGAGCTTTCCGAACGGTACGGTCTGAATGTGGACCCGGACGCAAAGATCGAGGATATATCCGTCGGAATGCAGCAGCGCTGCGAGATCCTGAAGGTACTGTACCGCAAAGCGGA
This sequence comes from uncultured Chloroflexota bacterium, assembly GCA_902795255.1. The sequence goes on along the minus strand of CADBKS010000155.1, from coordinate 3,521 downwards.
TATCCTGATCCTCGATGAGCCCACAGCCGCGATCACCCCGCAGGAGATCGTTGAACTGATCCAGATCATGCACAATCTGACCGCGGAAGGGAAGACGGTCATCCTGATCACGCACAAGCTGAAGGAGATCAAGGAGGCCGCCGATTTCTGTACGATCATCCGGCAGGGGAAATATATCAGCACCGTGAATGTCGATGAAGTCAATGAGCATGATCTGGCCTCCATGATGGTCGGCCGCAATGTTGAGTTCAAGGTCGACAAAAAAGAGCTCACCCCCGGTGATGTTGTTCTGGATGTCAAAGATCTGCACGCGCTGGACTATCGGGACGTGGAGATCGTCAAGGGTCTGAATATTTCGGTCCGCCGGGGTGAGATCGTCGGCGTGGCCGGGATCGACGGCAACGGACAGACGGAATTTGTCGAGATCCTCACCGGGCTGCGCAAGGCGACCAAAGGGTCGATCACCATCAACGGCAAAGACGGCTACAATAAATCGCCGAAAGAACTTTTTGACATGGGGGTGACTTCCATTCCCGCGGACCGTCAGAAACACGGGCTGGTGCTGGAGTTCTCGAACGCAGATAACATGGTGATCCAGAATATCGACAATGCCCCGTTCTCAAAGAACGGCGTGATCAACCGTCCGGCGATCGCCAGACACGCCACTGAGCTGTTTGATAAATTTGATATCCGCCCGCGCGGGGCTGAAGGGCTGCCTTCCGGAGCTTTGTCCGGCGGCAACCAGCAGAAGGTGATCATTGCCCGCGAGGTGACGAATGACAAGGATCTGCTGATCGCTGTCAACCCGACCCGCGGCCTGGATGTCGGCGCGATCGAATACGTGCACCGCTATATCGTGGAACAGCGCAACAAGGGCAAAGCTGTGCTGCTGGTCTCATTTGAACTGGATGAAGTGATGGGACTGTCCGACCGCATTGACGTGATTTTTGAAGGCCACATCGTCGGCTCTGTCCGCGGTGAGGATGCGAATGAAAATCAGCTCGGCCTGATGATGGCAGGAGGAGGTGCACATGCCTAAAGAAAAACGCAGTCTGAGAGAAACGATCACTTCGAGTGCGTTGTTTTATACCATTCTCTCGATCCTGTTCGGCTTTATCGTAGGGGCTGTCGCGCTGCTGATCGCCGGATACAATCCGCTTGAATCCTATGCGGAGATGTTCCGCCGGATCTTCGGTACGACCAAGACGGCATCCTACAGCTTTATTGAGTATTCCACCCCGTATATCCTCACCGGTCTTTCGGTGGCTTTCTCTTTCAAGACCGGCGTGTTCAACATCGGTGCGGAAGGCCAGTACGTGATCGGTGCGGTCGCGGCTGTTCTGGTCGGGATCTTTGTCAAGGCACCGGCTGCTGTCCTGATCCCTCTGTGTCTTCTGGCTGCACTACTGGCCGGTGTGCTCTGGGGTGCGATCGTCGGTTTCCTGAAGGTGCGCTTCGGGCTCAATGAAGTCCTGAGCATGATCATGTTCAACTGGATCGCGTATTATTTCTCGAACTTCATCGTCAACCTCAAGTCTGTCGAAGTCGGCGGCGGGAAAACCTGGACGAAGCTGATCCAGGATGAGGCGAAGATCACTTTCCCGGCGGAGGTCCGCAAAAACTTCCTCGGTCTCGGGATCGAGCTTTCACCGAAAGCCCACGCCGGGATCTTCCTGGCGATCATCGCGGTGATCATCATTTACTACATCATTGAGAAAACCACTCTCGGCTACCGGCTGAAGGCGGTCGGCTTCAACCGCAGCGCTGCGGAATTTGCCGGCATCAATGCCAACCGGAACATCATGATCGCCCTCGGGATCTCCGGTGCGCTGGCAGCGCTCGGTGGTGCCGCCCAGGTGATGGGTGTGAACTACAAGGTCAGCCAGTTCGCGGGCCAGGAAGGCTACGGTTTCAACGGGATCACGGTCGCGCTGATCGGGAACACGGCTCCCTTCGGTGTGCTGCTGGCAGGCTTCTTCTTCGGAGCTCTGAAATTTGCCGGAACACGCTTCGGTCCTCCGTCTGAAGTCGTTGACATTATGATGGGGTGTATCACCCTGTTCATCGCGATTTCGAACCTGCTCAAAGAGGTCTTCACCAGGAAACAGAATGGAAGGGCGGACTAATGGATCAGATCATGAGAACTCTCGGCATTATCATCAATGCCACATTAATGTATACCCCTCCGCTTCTTTACGCGGCGCTGGGATCCTGTATCTCTGAAAAATCCGGCGTGATCAACATCGGTATTGAGGGAATGATGACGGTCGGTGCCTTTACCGGTGCGGCAGTCGGCTATTTTGTCGGGAACCCGTGGCTGGCTTTTGTATGCGCGGGCCTGGCCGGCGCACTGTTCGCTGCGCTCCACGCCTTCGCTGCGATCACCTGTCATTCCGACCAGACGATCTCCGGTACGGCGATCAACTTCCTCGGCTCCGGGATCGCGGTCTTTATCTGCCGGATGCTTTTCTTCGGCAATACGGAGACGACGCCGGTCAAACAGAAGATGCCGCGTATTCTCAACGGACTGTTTGAGAGCATTGCCAAAAGCAATCCGGAAGGGATCGGCCGCTTTTTTGCGAAAGGCAGCTTCCTGGATAACACGATCAATACCTATGCTTCCACATTCCTGGTGTTCCTGTTCGTACTGCTCTTCTGGTTCGTCTTCTACAAGACCCGCTTCGGTATGTGGCTGCGCGCGGTCGGCGAACATCCGAAGGCAGCCGATACGCTTGGTATCAATGTGATCCTTGTCCGCTACATCTGCGTGATCGTGTCCGGATTCATGGCCGGTCTCGGCGGCGCTTCCATTACCCTGGCGACGGTTTCCGCGTTCCGTCCTTCGGTCGTGATCGGGCAGGGCTTTATCGCGATCGCCGCGGTGATTTTCGGAAAATATTCTCCGCAGGGCGCGATGTGGGGCTGTATCCTCTTCGGCTTCTGCAACGGTCTCCGGGTGATCCTCGGCTCTAACAGTGTGATCCCGGTGAACCTGATCTCCATGATCCCGTATGTCGCGACGGTTCTGACCCTGGTCCTCTTTGTCGGGAAATCACGGGTTCCGGCTGCGAGCGGCAAGCCGTATTACAAGTCAAATTGATCGGTTCCTGAATATAACGGCAGAAAATACCTCAGTTATTTGAGGTATTTTTTGTCGGTAATGTCCTGCCGGGCCGGCATCAGAAACCGGACGAGATCTTTATTCAGCCATGACGGCAGGCCGGATGTTGTATGAGAAAACATACTAACTTTCGTTCCTGAGGGTTTTCTCTGTTACACTAAAAGGGTATGGTTTAGGATATAAACGGATGACATTCGTTTTCTTGATCCCGCATTTGCTGCTGATGTCAGGCCCGGATAAAGTTTCCGCCGCGGTCAGTGTTGCGGTATATCTGCTCCTTTCAAATATAGGAACTGTATGGAGTGGGATAACGCAGTTTATAGGTTATTTTTCGACCGTTATCGGTGGTGCGGCGATAGCGTATCTCATGAATCCGCTTGCAAAACTATATGACAGGAAA
>CADBKS010000154.1 GCA_902795255.1 uncultured Chloroflexota bacterium | reverse complement strand
TCGCAAACGTAGTCTCCGAAAAGAACGTCGCGAGCGTTCTCGTGCTCGATCTCGCCGGGGGCGAAGATCTCCCACAACTTAGCAATGAATTTTTCCTTCGCCGCTTTGAGCGTTCCGCCCGAAGCGGCGATTCTTTTTTTGTTAAACTGAAACCGGATCTCGTACCGTCCGTTACGTCGGCGAACGTGAGCCTTTTTCCGGTCATCCTTGAACTCTTTCTTGAGATATATCGGCATTAGATTCAACTCCTTTTCGTTAAATGATAACGCCGCATTTTTTCTTGAATTTTGAGATTCTCCGGGCGTTGGAACAAAGTTCCAGAGCGCCGGATTGAACGGTATTGTTTTCCCACCCCCTTCGAAGATTTTCTCGCGCTCAAGGCGACTTTCCGTGTCTTCTTCGATGATCTGAAGACAGATCTTCACGATCGAAAAAAGACGGTCCTTCAGCAGTTCGTTCATACATAATTTGCTCCCTTTGTAAAGTCCCGACGGATCCGTCGGGCTTTCTCAATTTTAAGCAAAAAATCGAACGAATTGAGAAAAATGCGCTTTAATAAAAAAATTCGTTAAACGTTATTGTTTGCCGATACTTCAACTCGGTTGAAACGTTTAACGAAAGTTCGAGATTAAAAAATTCTCGCGCGCACGCAAGCGCACGCGCGCCTACGCTCGGCGCTTTTCGCCGCCACGTTCGGCGCTGTCGTCCGATAAGCCTTCGAGCAGATCCAAAACGGTACGCTGCCGCGCTTCCGGCATTCTTTTGAATAAACTCAGGACCTTTTTTTCGTCTTCAGAGAGATCTGAAGACGGCGCACCGGCGGTGACGTTGCCGAAGTCGTCTTCAGCATCGACCTGGACGAGAGCAAGTCCAACGGCGATCCGTACTGGATGGAGTTCTACATGGATTCCGGCAGCGAAGGCTTCTGCGAATTCTATTTCGAGGCCCCCGCCAAATAACCAACTCCAGCACAGCGATCTGTTACGAATACAAAAACCCGGGCATTTGCCCGGGTTTCTTTCTGTTTAGCCGCGGAAAGGATCCGCGCTCAGATGCTGTATACGTTCACGAAGGTCCAGGGAGCCCGGTCGATCGTGGCCAGGAAGGCCCGGCGGACGATCTGCATCGTTTCCTTCTGGAGCTGCTCTTCGGTCCGCGTGTGCTGGACCTTCGCGCAGTGCTCGATCACCTGCCGCTTGATCTGCTCCTCCGCCTCGACCAGATCTTCCTCGTTGGTCACGCCCGAGAAGACAAACTGCGGCTCCTTGATCAGCCCGCCGGACTTTTTGTCCAGCAGCAGCGTCACGATCACGATCCCGCTCTCGGAGATGTTCTCACGCTGACGCATGACGTCCGCCGTCACATCGCCGACGCCCTTGCCGTCCACATAGACGAACGAGGCCGGGACCTTTTCCCCAAGCTTCAGCTTGCCGTTCGTGAAGGAAAGTGTCTGCCCGTCCTCCACCACGATGATGTTGGGATCCGGGATCCCGACGGTCCGGGCGACCTTCGCCTGCGCCATCAGGTGACGCAGCTCCCCATGGACCGGGATCAGGTATTTCGGGCGGACCAGGTTCATCAGCAGCTTCATCTCTTCCTGGCAGGCGTGCCCGGATACGTGGACCGAGAGCACCGAGTTGATGATCACATTGGCCCCCATCCGGTACAGACGGTTGATGACCGCGGAGATATTCTCCTCGTTGCCCGGAATCGGGGAGGAGGAAAGGACGATCGTATCCCCCTTCTTGATGCTGAAGGCGTTGTAGCGTCCTTGCGAAAGGCGGCCGAGAATGGACGTTGCTTCGCCCTGTGAGCCGGTGCAGAGGATCAGCACCTCTTTGTCCGGAAGGCTCAGCGCCTGATCCAGCGGTACCACGCTTTCTTCCGGCAGGTCGATATAGCCCAGCTTGCGGGCGAGGTTCACGTTGTCCACCATGCTCGTCCCCACAATGCAGATCTTCCGCTTGTGGTGCCGCGCGATGGTCGAAACCTGCTGCAGACGTGAGATCAGCGAGGCAAAGCTGGAGATGATGATCCGGCCCTTCGCGGTGGAGAACACCTCCTCGAAGTTGCGGTTGATCTCCATTTCCGAGGGCGTATTGCCGGGGCGTTCCGCATTGGAGGAATCGCTCAGCAGCGCCAGTACGCCCCGCTTGCCCAGTTCCGCCAGCTTCGCGAAATCGCTCGGCCAGTGGTCGATCGGGGTCTGGTCGAATTTATAGTCGCCGCTCATCACGATCAGCCCGGCCGGCGTCTCGATCGCCACGCCGACACTGTCCGGAATGGAGTGGGTCATGTGGAAGAGCTCGACTTTGAACGGGCCGACTTCAAAGCAGTCGCCGGCCTGTTTCACGATCATGCTCGTACGGGAAAGACGCCCGCCCTTCGCCAGCTTCACCTCCGTCATCGCGGCTGTCAGCGGCGTTGTATAGATCGGGACATTCTCCAGGATGTCAAATAAGTAGGGCACTCCGCCGATATGGTCTTCATGTCCGTGCGTCAGGATCACACCGGCGACGCGGTTGCTTTTCCCGTTCAGGAACTGCATGTCCGGGATGATGTAGTCGACCCCGATCATATTGTTGTCCGGGAAAAGGATCCCGCAATCCACGATCAGATACTGATCCTGATATTCAAAAACTGTCATGTTGCGGCCGAATTCACCCAGGCCGCCCAAAGGTATGATGTTGATCTTATTTTCGTTTGCTTTCTTACTCATTATCTCTCAATTTCTTGAACAGCTCGGCCTGCCGGGCGTTCAGATTGCGGGGAAGAGAGACGCGTATCCGGGCGAACAGGTCACCGCGGGCCCCGTTCTGGTTGAGCTTCGGCATACCCTTGCCGCTCAGCCGCATCAGCTGATCCGGCTGCGTCCCGGCAGGGATCTTCAGCGCGTAGTCGCCATCTTTTGAATGCACGACCGCCTCACCGCCCAGCACCGCAGTGTACAGATCGACCGGGACATCCACATAGAGATTGTCGTCGATCCGTTCGAACGCGCCTTCCTTGTTCGGTACGCTCACGTTCAGGATCAGGTCGGTCTTCACACCGTTGGAGTTGAATGCCCCCGCAAGACGGATCTTCGTCCCGTCTTTCACACCCGCGGGAATATTCGCCTCGATCTTCTGATCTCCGTAGCTGATCTGGCGTTTGCATCCGTGGAAAGCCTCGTCCAGCGTGATCGCTGCGGTGATCTCCTGCGGCTGCGGTTTCGTGCGGGTCGGGTTGAATCCGGTGTCAAACTCCACCGTTCGGCTGGCCGCATTCCTTCCGTAAGTACGGCGTGTTCCGCTGCGGCCGCCCATATTGCCCATTCCGCCAAAGATCTGGGAGAAAAAGTCGGAGAATCCGCCGAAATCTCCCGTTGTATACGTCGTCTGGCCGCCGCCGTACGGATTGCCGGAGAACCATTCGCTCCAGTTGTAGTTCGCGCTGCTCCCGCCGTTCTGTTCCCACTGCTTGTAGGATGAGCCCAGCTGGTCATAGCGGGCACGCTTCTCTTTGTCCTTTAATACTTCATAAGCCTCATTGATGGCTTTAAATTTCTCTTCCGCGTCTTTATTTCCCCGATTGTGATCCGGATGGTATTCCTTTGCAAGTTTCCGGTAAGCTTTCTTGATCTCGTCTTCTGTCGCGGTTTTTGACACGCCTAATGTCTGGTAATAGTCCTGATATTCCATAACTGCCTTCTTTCATGCACCAGAGCACAATATCGATATTATAAACAGTTCTTCAACTGTCTATTACATTGTACTGACTTTTTGTAAGAATACCGTTTGAATTTACAGGGAATTACAGGGATCCTGCCGGCGTTTCGGGCTGATCATTCTGCCTGAACGTGATCATCCGCCGGGGGAGTATACCTTGTGTAAACAAAAGAATACCGGTTTCCGGTAACAAATCTTTCCGTGTAATAAACTTCTTCACTGGTAAGTTCACGGCCTCTGGCTTTGGTCAGAAGCGCCTTGCCTTCGCTCAGTTCATCTGTATCGCCGAGGATCTCGCCGATCTCCGCGATGTACTGCATTTTATTGAGGAACTCTTCCTTGCGGATCGGCTCTTCGTGGGAAGGAACGAACCATTCGGCATCAAAGCCTTCCAGGCGTTTCATCAGCTGCTTCAGTTCGCCCAGACGGATGCTGCCGCCTCCGGTATAGATATCCTCGCGGTAACAGTCACCGAGGAACAGGACACGGTCCGCGGGAATGTAGGCGATCGTTGAATCTTCACTGTGAGGACCGCCGACATGATGGAGCTCGATCAGGATATCCTCAAGACGGATATTGATCCGCGAGTTGAAAGAAATGTCCGTTGTTGTGACCTTGAAGGAATGCCGCATCGGGACTTCCTTGCGGATGCTTTCCGCAAAAGCCGGGATCTCCAGCCCTGCTGCGACCCGGGAATTCAATGCACTGTCAGACCAGTCCCAGTGCTGCATATTCAGCAGGCGTTCATTGGTCAGGTTATTGGCAAGGGATTTCGCCGGTGAACTTGACATGCCGAACACGTGATCCCAATGCCAGTTTGTGACCATGGAAAACTGCGGATCCGGCATTCCCTGAGAACGGATGTACCCATACATATCCGAAATATGCTCCGGAGAATTTCCGGTATCGATCACCATACTGGAATTGCCGCAGCAAACATAACCCAGGGCAGGGCGGTAGTGCTCTTCCTCGCGCGGCATATACCATACATGATCAGAAATCTGAAGTAACATCCTATTCTCCTGATATGATTTTAGCTTATTCGAATTAAAATTGCAATTATTATCACAATTTTGGCACTTAAATCATCAAGCGATTAACGATTCCGGCTTACACGAACCGGCGAAATGAAGAGGATTGGGAAATAAAAGCCCCGTTATTCAGGCTGCGGGGCTCCAGCTGGGATACCTGGATTCGAACCAGGATAAGCGGATTCAAAGTCCGATGCTCTGCCGTTGAACTATATCCCATCGACAAATTTCATTGTAACACAAAACGCCCGATGCCGTATAAAAACATGAATAAACCGTTCTGCAGGATCCACGGTTCTCTCCTGACTTCCCGTTCCATAGAGCCCCTTGTGATACAATGGACCCTATGGAAAAGGATACAGAATCCAAACAGGAATCCTCGATCGCACGGAATGTGATCATCTATGGCGTAGGCGGTGTGCTTTCACAGGCAGCGGGGCTCATCACCCTGCCGCTGATGACGCGCAACCTGACTTCGCTTGAGTACGGATCCATCGAAGTCATCACCGCACTGACCGGCTACTTCAACCTGTTGATCGGGCTGAATATGATGACCGGTCTGTACCGTTTCTTCTTCCAGGCGGAAGATTCCGAAGACCGGAAAAAGATGGTCTCAACGACATTCCTCTTTGTCGGACTCTGCGGGATCCTGGTCATACTGAGCGCAATGCTGTTCGGGGAACAGTTTTCCATAAGTCAGTTCGGAGATACGGAGCATACCGGCCTGATCCGTCTGGCATTTACTGCACTGGTACCGGTCGCCGTTTACGTCTACGCGCTCAACCTTCTGCGCCTTCAGAATAAAGCACTGCCCTACATGATGATCGCGCTGACGGTATCCCTGATCTACATGGGATGCATCATCCTTTTCGTCGCTGTGCTGAAAGTCGGGAGCGTCGGTTACTACTATTCGCAAATCATTTCGAATACGATCGGGATCGTGCTCGCACTTTACATCTCCCGCGGACTTCTGGCGCCACAGTTTTCCATGAAATGGTTCAGAAAACTCGCACGCTACAGTTTTCCGCTGGTTCCCGGGACCCTCTTCGGATGGTCGCTTTCCGCGAACAACCGGATGTTTCTGAACGCATCCACAAGTCCGGTCCAGGTCGCGTATTATGGTCTGGCCAATAAAGCCACGATCATTATCACCCTCGCCACTCAGGCATTCTGCAATGCATGGGAGCCTACCATGTATTCGCTTCTTAACAAAGAGGACAAGATCCAGCGTACGCTGCCTTCAATGCTCTCGCTCTACACTTTCGGAACGCTCAGCATCTGCACACTCGTCATGACCGTGGCCCGGGAAATCTTCCTGTTCCTTGCGCCCCCCGAATATCTCGCAGGGATCGGCCTTCTGGGGATCATGCAGCTTCGCTGGATCTTCACAATGGGAGTGTACGTGATCGATCCGGGAACCGCAAAGACCGGTAAAACCTGGTGGGTCTCCGTTATGCTCGGGCTGGCCGTACTGGTAAATCTCGGTTCCAACGCGATCCTGACGCCGAAACTCGGCCTGTACGGAGCCGTAATTTCAGAACTTCTGGGATACGTCACAGCAATGTGCGGGCGATGGATCGTCTCGGACAGGCTTTTCCCAATCCGCTGGGACCACAGATACTTTATCCTTATGATCATTCTTTACGGAGCAGCAGCCTTCGGACAGACCAAAGTCATTCTGAGTGATATGAACTGGGGGATCAGTTTCCTGCTTCGTCTAGCTATCGCAGCAGCGGTTATTGCAGCATGTTACCTTTTGCTCGGGGAAACAGCAAGAGCAGAGCTTCGATCCATTTCCGCATCAGGTCTCGGGAAACTGAAAAAGCTGAAAGCGTCCGCCAAATAAACGCATTCGATCCGTCTGCATAGCTCACCGGCTGAGCGCGGCAAGTACACTTTCATGGATCTCCCCGCTTCGTGCCAGGAGCGGAGCCGGATCTGCATCGACCCGTTTGATCACGGCTGTTCCTGTCAGTGTATCATACAGCGCCCAGGCAGGACGGCAACCGTTTTCCTCATCCCTCGGCAGGCCAACCGAACCGACATTCACCATCAGCGTATGTTCATTCTGCCGGATCCATGGCCTGTGCGTATGTCCCATAAAGACAACATCGGTACCGGGATCATCATAAAGTGCAAGCTCACTGTCAGCGTACGTATACCCCTTCAGATGATTGAGCGGTGAACCGTGAACGAATGTGATCCGTCTGCCGTCGATCACCTCATCAGCGATCTCCGGCCAGCGCTTTACGAAATCGAGCTCATCCTGCGTGATCTCCGCCATTGTTCGGCGCAGCTGATAGACCGGCTCGTGACGTTCCGGGATCGGGAACTCATTCCGAAGCATGCTGTCATGATTGCCTTCTATACAGAAGGCGCCGATCTCCCTCAGACGCCGGATGACCGCGCAGCCATCCGGATAATAAGAGACGCTGTCACCGAGAAAAACCATGCGGTCGGGGCTGTCTTTTTCTGCCTCGCGAAGGAACGCCTCAAAAAAGGGCAGATTTCCGTGAATATCCGAAAAAATACAAATCTTCA
>CADBKS010000153.1 GCA_902795255.1 uncultured Chloroflexota bacterium | reverse complement strand
GAGCGCCTCGATACCGGCCTCGGCGCGCTTGCGGCGAATTTCGCCTGCAAGCCCGAAGGGCGCATCCACCTGGGATTCAAGCCGCTTGTGGCGCAGAACGTGCGAACCTACCTTGTAGCCTGGTTCGCGCCCGCTGGCGGGAACAGGTCCCGGCGGATCTGCTGATGTTCATCAGCGGTTTCGGAGCGCTGGTGTTCATCGTTCTGATGCATGTGACGATCTATAACGGCTGGCGCCACTGTTATTTTGCCTATCCCTGCATCGTCTATTTTGCGGTGTATGCGCTTTCAGCGGCCGGAAAATTACGGGTGCGGGCGGTCCGGATCTTCTGCCCGGTCCTGCTCGGGGCGGCTTTTGTGTACAATTCCTGCTGGATCGCCGTGAACCATCCTTTTGAATATGCTTATTTCGCGCCGGTTTTCCGTTCCCGCGCACAAGAATTTTCCGGGGATTACTGGGGGATCAGCTCCCGGGCGCTGCTGGAATTCATTACCGGATCCGACCCGGAGCGGATGCTGCTCATCAACCATGCGGAGACCCAGGCCGGGAGCATCAACCGCGGGCTGCTGCCGGAGGATGAACGCAAATATCTGACACTGACCTATGACAGGACGGATGATGTGGATTACTACATCGTTTGCCGTGATGACAAACCGGACACCGGGATCGGTCAGCCCGGATACGATAAGGTATTCTCCGTCACGGTCGATTCGGATGAGATCGGCGCGGTTTATAAAAGAATGACCTCCGGAGAAGAATAAGCGGACGTTGAAGAGGCCCGGCCCGATCGGGTCCGGCTAATAAACCAGGCACTGCGCAGCTCTTGTTCCGCATATAAACAGGAGCGGACATCGTCCGCACCTTACAGAACAGGTACTGCCTATGCAAATGAACGAGCAATCGGGCCGCGCCGTGCAGCGCAGCTCCTGCTCCGCATCATAAAAGGTGTGGGCTCAGCCCACCCCATACGGAGCAGGTCCCTCACTTCCGATTGCCATGGGCATATCAAAGTGAGCTCATATAGTTGAAAAAGGGATGGCTGCTGCCATCCCTTTCCGTTTTGGTATTGACCGTTATCAGTAGTTTGCCAGGACTTCTTCGGACCAGATGCGGACCCATTCGTCGCGCTTTTCGGAAACAAGTTCCGGATCCGGCATGACCGGATTTTCAGCCGGCTTCCCGTACAGTTCGAATTCTTCCGGAAGTTCGGCCTGTTCGTTGACCGGATAGACAAACATCTGCATCGGAAGGTCTTCCTGCCAGGTCTTGCCGAGGAAGGTGTCGATAAATTTCTCCGCAAGGGCGGTGTTCTTTGAATTCTTCAGAATACCGCAGAATTCAATGGAGCGGTAGCACATGCCGTCTGCGGTCAGGGAGTCGGTGGGAGCGTCTCCTGTTTCGGAATAGATGAATTCGGCCGCAGGACTCGTGGTGTAGGAAACGACCATCGGCTGTTCGCCGGTGCTGCTTGCGCCTGAGAAATTCGTGTAGTAAGTTGAGCTCCAGCTGCTGCCGATGACGAGACCGTTTTCAATCAGTTTGTTCCAGTAGTCAACGAATCCGTCTTCACCGTATTTTTCGATGGTCGCGATCAGGAAACCGATGCCGGTGTTGGAAGCGCCGGGATCCTGGGTGACGAGCAGCCCCTTGTATTCGGGTTCGATCAGATCATCCAGTGAGGAGGGAACCGCCAGGTCGTGATCGGCGAAGTACTTTTTGTCGTAATTGATGCAGATCTCACCGAAGTTGAAAGGCAGCGCGCGGTTTTCCGGATCCAGCCGGTAGCTTTCCGGAATGTTTTCGAGTTCCGGAGAGGCGTAGGCTTCGAGGATATCATTGGAGAAGACCTTTCCAAACTGGGAAAAGTCGAAACCGATGATGACATCCGCGATGGGTTCATCTTTGGTCAGGACCGCACGGGCAATGACTTCACCGCCGGCACCGGCTTCGATGAACTGCAGTTTGACGTTGTTTTCGGCTTCGAATGCTTCGACAAGGTCGGCACTGACCGCGAAGGAGTCATAGGTCAGTACGGTCAGTGTTTCCTGCGCGGCGGCGGCACAGCTGATCACCAGCAGGGCCGACAGGACAAAAACAAACAAAAACGATTTCTTCATGAAACCTCCAAATAAAATTTAGATGTTTTGCGGAGGGGTAACAAAAAAAGCTTCCGTCCGCGGAAGCTCTGACATGCGGGGATCCGAAAACGGATCCCGTTGCCTTCCCTACGCCGGAATTATCCGGATCAGGTGATGAGGGTCTGTAATTTCTTACACTCTCAGCGATTGCTCCCCTGGCTGGTTTTAGTATATATCCTTTTTGGGGGATTGTCAATCTTGAAAGGCAAGAATATGAATATGGCCGCCGGCCGGTACGTTTTCAGTACTGCTGCAGGGGCCGCTGTGTTTTCCAGAAGGTATAGTCGGAGCGCGGGGAGAAGTACTGCATGCCGCAGGCCCAGCGGTTTCTGTCCTGTTCCAGCGCGAACTGGGTGTTGGAAAGGACCCACTGGTTGAATTTATACTCGCTGTAAAACCAGACCTGGGAGATGCTTGACGGGGCGATCGGGAAACTGCAGAGGACTTCGGAGCAGGGATTGGTGGGGTAACTGTCCGGGATCTCCAGTTCCCGGCGTTTGATGTCTTCCCGTTCCGCGAAAAGCTCTTTGAATGCTTTTACCGAACGGAACTCCTCCAGCGGCAGGCCGGGTACGGGAGCCGATTCGATAAAGGACGCTGCGCGGTCCGGAAAATAATAGCAGGGAAAATCAGCCAGTACCCTGCTGTCGATGAGCAGGACGACCCAGTCGCCGGCCTGATGGTTCTGCATCTGCAGAAAGAGCTTATAGTCCGGGAAGGAAATGTTGAGGGAAACAAACCCGCTCCACTGAGCGGGCAGCGGCTGCGGGGTATAGATTACGGAAGAAAAAGCACGGTTCTGCTTCAGGATCGATGCCGGCAGGATCCCGGTCTGCAGAATGCTTTTCAGGTTTTCGGAACGGGTAAAATGGGTCAGATAACTGATCCGTTTTTTCCGGACCTGATCTCTGACCCCTTTTGCCCGCTTTTCGTTGTTTTCCGTGCTGATGTTCGGTAAATATATTGCCATCGCAGCCTTACAGCAAACAAAAACCGAGCGTATTGATGATGCTCATACGCTCGGTCTTCCGTGCATTCAGTTCAGAAAGCCTTGACGAGCTTGCCGACGCTGTTGGTGTAATACGGTGTCCAGCAGATGCCGAACGCGTCCACAAAAATGTCTTTCTTGGCGACGGTGATGCGGACTTCCTTGTTCTGGTCGAGGACTTCATCCCACTTGTTCTTGATCTCTTCGAGCTTTTCTTCGTAGTCATCGATCGCGGACTGGATCTGGTCGGTCACGGCTTCGATATCCAGCTCGACCTTTTCCTGGGCTTTCTTGGCGGTAGAGGTCTGGTTGACCTTGGTCAGAGAGCTGGAAACGGATTTCTTGCGCTTCTGGATCAGGGACAGGATCAGTTCACCGGCAGCAGCGACGGTCTGTACGCCGCGCTGTTTGACCTGAGACTGTTTGTCTTCGAGAGTGACGTTGAGCTTCTTGAGTTTGGCTTCGAGCTTCTCAAGCTTGGCTTCATGGGTCTTCTTCACCTTTTCGATCTCAGCGGCGCTGAGGCTTTCGATCTTGTCGCGGCATTTGTCAAGGAATTCATCCTCGGTGTCATCTTCATCAGCGTAAACGCCGATTTTTTCATTTGCCCAGACGGTAATGCTGGCGTCGCGGTAAATGTAGTTGACGAAGTCGGTTTCGTATGTGCGGGCGACTTTGGCGTCGGTCATCCAGACCGGCGGGGCCTGGAAATAGGCGTCGGCGAATTCCGGGCGGCTCATCAGGGTCTTCAGATCGAACGGTTCGCAGAGATAGTCATCCCAGCGGACGGAACTGCCTCGGAGGTCATCATCCGCGATCTCGGCGGCCCTGACGGACTTCAGTGAGAAGCTGTACTTGGCCTTTTCGGCTCTGACCTCAGCCTGGGCGATCCAGACAGGAATGTAGGTCACCTGAGAACCGTCAGAATCGCATTCTGCGGGACGTTTTTCCGCGGGCATGAAATATTCATTGATCGTGGCCGCGATGGTTGGACGCTGTCCTTCTTTAATTTCTTCTTCCATGGTTTCACTCTCCTTCAAGCTGTCATTGATTTCATCAGGATCTATGGTCAGATAGCCATCATCCGAATCATCGTCAGACTGTCTGCTTTTACGAGCCGCGTAAAGTTTTGCGGCCTTTGCATCCTCTTCCGTATACGGCACGCAGAGCCCTTCCTGATACAGTTTTGGGATCAGGTTCTTGGTCAGCGGACCGGCAAGGTAATTCATTGTATAACGGGTCGAAAGCACCTTCAGCCCGTTTTCGTGGACATTCATATAAAGGAACGCGCGCTTTTTCAGGTCGGAGATCAGTTTGTCCGCATCCGCGCGGTTGATGTTGCCATCCGTGGTCGTCAGACCGTCCAGCAGCCGGTTCTTGTCCTGTTCGGTCTGCAGTCTGCCGACGAACCAGGTGCCCGCGTTGGAAAGGCCTTTGTAGTCGATGTCGACCGGGTTCTGCGTTGCCAGGATCAGCCCGACACCGTAGGCGCGTGCCTGTTTCATCATGCGCATGATGACCGGTTTGGACGAGGGATTGGCCGTGGGCGGGACGTAGCCGGCCATCTCGTCGAAATAGACGGCGAGGCGAAGGTTCCCGGTCCCGGTCTGGTTGCGCATCCAGGCCTCGATCTGTGAATAAAGCATGGTGACGAAGAACATCTTTTCCTGGTCGCTCAGGTGCTGGATGTAAAAGATATTGAAGCGCGGCTTGTCGTCTTTATTGCGGATCAGGCTGCCGATATCCAGGCCGGGCCCCTCATTCCAGGCCTTGAAGGTCGGGGACGCGAGGAAGTTGTTGATCTGCAGGGCGAGTGAGAAGCGTTCCTTCGGGGGATAGATCCGGTCGATCGGCAGTGCGCCGAGCTTGTCGAAAGGCGGGTCATTGACCGCGTTGATCAGATCGACGAGCGAGACATCCTTGCCCAGCGTCCAGAAGGACTCGATGATGTTGGAAAGCAGGATGTGTTCCTTGCTTTTGAGCGGGTCAATGTTCGTGTAGCCGATCAATCCAAGCAGGGCGGTGACGGAGGTCGCGATCTCTTCCCGGGTGGCTTCTTCGTCGTAAACGCTGTTGCTGTCCGGCGCTGCGAAAGATGCCATGATATTGACGGGATTCCCGAGGGTGGAACCGGGGGTGAAGACGGTGTAGTCCACGCCGGAGAGCAGTCTGATGTCTTCGGCGTCATAGCCCCATTCCGCCTGCCCTTCGACCCAGGCCTTCGCCTTTTCGTTGGCGTATTCGTAGAGCTCTTTCCCTTCGCGGACCGGTGCTTCCGGGTCCAGCCAGGGCGCGATATCCTTCCCGTTCATGTTCGGAAAATGCAGCAGCAGGTTGGTCAGGTCCCCTTTGGCGTCAATGATGATCGCCGGGATGCCCTTGAGCGCGATCTCTTCCAGCATCAGGATCCCGAGCCCGGTCTTTCCGGATCCGGTCATCCCGGTAATGATGCAGTGCGTGTTAAGATCCGACGGATTGTAAAACATTTTTTCCTCGGTCAGTACGTTTCTGGAGTTGTACAGTTTTCCAAGGAACATTTTGTTCGGATCGATCTCTCCCATTGTTCTCTCCTGTGAGTCTTTGTGACAAACTATTCTATTATTATACCAACAGAAACGGCGTATGGGAGAGAAAAAACCGTATTCTTTAAGAAACTCCCTGCGTCTTTTTTGTGAAAACAGCCGGCCGGCAGTCACCGGGGACCGGGCGGATAATTTTCCGCCATTCCGGGTAAAATATGCTCCGGCAGATTCCGTGAAAAATGTCGCCCGGCATGCGACCACGGAAGGGCGATGTCTGCATATAATACGGGTATTGACAGCGGATATGACGGAAAAGGCAGTCAGGTCCGTGAGATCCTTCCGGCAGCGGAAGATATTTTGCGGACTGTTTCCCCGAACCGGGTACCGTCTCAAATTTATCGGCTTTGAATTATGAAAGGATGATGGAGGAAAAATGAGCGGAAAAACTTTTTTTGAGACAGAAACCGAAGCCCGCTCCGGCAGCGGCATCGAATACCTGAGCGCGGCGGAGGAGGCGGAACTCTCCCGCCGGATCCTTGCGGGTGGGGAAGCGGAGAAGCAGCTTTCGGGAGTGACTTCACTCGCGGAAAGCGAACAGGAAACACTGCGGCAGACAGCAGAGGCCGGCCGGCTGGCTTATGAAAAGCTGGTGCTGGCCAATGAGCCGCGCGCGGTGAAGATCGCGCTGGAGACCATGCGGAAAAACAGCCGTTCCCTGGATGATTTTGAGGATTACAAGCAGACCGCGCTGCAGGTGATCTGCCGCTGTGCGAAGTCCTTCGACTGGCGTCTCGGCGTCCGCTTCGGTACGTATGTTACCCGGAGCCTGCAGCATGAGATGATGCGGGAAAATGCGAAAATGGGATACGCGTTCCGGATCCCGGAAGAACAGCTCCCGGTCGCTGCCCGGCTGAAAAGGCTGAGTGATGAAATGGGACGTGGCGCCGCCGCACGGTCCATGGGTCTGGACGGCAGACAGGCAGACCTCCTGCTGGAAGCGGCGAACGGCTGCAGCCTGCAGGCTCCGGTGATCACGGACGACCCGGATACGGAACTGGGCGATCTGATCCCGGATGCGCAAGCGGTCAGTGCGGAGGAGATCTGTGACCGGATCGACCTGCAGGCGCGGATCGACAGACTGATGGCCGCCTTCGCGAAGCTCCCGGAAGCCGAGCGGGAGCTGCTGAAAGGCCGCATGGGGTTCTGCGGTGAAAAGCGTCCGATGCGCGATTACGTCGGGATCGCCGCCCCCACCCTCAGCGGCGTGCAGAAAAAGCAGGAGGCCGCAGGCCGGCACCTGCGGAAACTCTTCAGCGAACTGCCCGCGGCAGGCTGATGACAAAAGAAAAAGATCCGGTTTTACCGGATCTTTTTCTTCGGGAAAAGCCGCAGATGATCGTTTCCGGCGGCTAAATGAAGTTTTCTTCCGTAACGGTCTCGCCCGGTTTTAGGACGTAGAATTGTTCGTCCCACTGACCGCTGACGAGTTTTTCGAGCATGCGGTTGGAGCCGGGGACGTGAAGCAGGCGGCCGCTGATCAGGGCGGCGGATTCTTCCGCGAATTCCAGAAACTCCGGATCGTAGCTGTCGTAGGTGCCTGTGTCGATGATGCCGACGCTAATCTTCGATCAGGGAGTTCCGGATGCCCTGGATCCTCATTTCGCGGTCCCGGTTGTCCGAAATGTACATGCAACCCATGGATTTGAGGTTGGGCTTCGGGGTGTCGTCGGTGGTGAGCAGCAGGGAGATGCAGTCATCGATGCGGGGGATCACGACGGTCCGGCTGACCGGAACGTTTTTCCAGGATCCACCGCAGAAGCCCATGGCCGCCAGGACTGTATCGTACTGTTCGGGGATGCGGCTGATCTCCTCGAGGATCTTTTCGCGCATTTTCGCGGGTTCCTTGTGCAGGGAGGTGTCCAGCTCGATCACAGGCAGGGATGTACCCATGGCTTCCTGGGCTTTTTCCAGATGCAGACGCAAATTTTTGCAGACGAGGATGATCCGTTCGGACATGTCTTTATGCTCCTTTTCCGGCGGAACCGAAGAGGGTTATTTTCTCCCGGACCACGGCTTTCATGGCTTCGATCTGGTAAGGGATCAGCTCCGTGACGAATCGTGCGCCGTTCCGGAGGCCTTTTTCGATCCCGGTTTTGCCCGCCCGGTCCAGGTCGGTGAAGATGTTGACTTTGCAGATCCCGCGCGCTGCGGCTTCCCGGAAATCGCTGTCGGAAAGGCCGCTGCCGCCATGCAGTACGAGCGGGGTGCCGGTCATCTGCGAGATGACGGAGATGCGGTCAAAGTCCAGTTTCGGCGGGAATTTATAATCGCCGTGCGCGTTTCCGACGGCGACTGCCAGGGCATCTACGCCGGTCTGCAGCACGAACTCCAGTGCCGCATGCGGATCGGTGTAATAGTCTTCCGGCTGGGAGAGTTTCCCGGCACCTTCATTGTCGCCCACGTGGCCCAGCTCTCCCTCCACGGTCGCTCCGACGGCATGGCAGATGCGGACCATTTCGGCAAGTGCCCTGAGATTTTCGGCGTAAGGGAGGGTCGAACAATCATACATGACGGAGGTGAAGCCGAGCTGCAGTGCTT
>CADBKS010000152.1 GCA_902795255.1 uncultured Chloroflexota bacterium | reverse complement strand
GTAACAAACAGCGAAGGGGCCATGGGCGGCGTGATCAGACCGATGACCAGGTTAAAGACTGCCATGACGCCGATCTGCACATTCGTCATTCCCAGGGCGGCAGCAATACTGAGCAGAAGCGGCCCGACCATCAGCAGAACCTGCATGGAACCGATGAAACATCCCATAAAAAGAAGCAGCAGGTTCAGCGTCAGCAGGATCAGGATGCGGTTCCCCATGCTCAGCAGCATGTTGGAAATAAAAGTGATCAGCCCGCCGGAAACGATCATCCAGTTGAATACAAGCCCGGTAGCGCACAATCCCATAACCATCGCGGCACTGGACATGGAACTGCGCAGCGCATTTCTGAACATCCTGAAGGACAGTTTTTTATAGCAGGCCGCGACGATTATGCAGTACATGGCAGCGACGACGCCGCATTCCGTAGGGGTAAAAGCGCCCGACATGATCCCGAAGATCAGGATCGCGGGACCGCCGAGAGCCGGTAATGCCCTCCATGTAGCCTTCAGCTTTTCTGCCATCGTATAGCTGCGGCCTTTCGGCGCTTTGATATGGAAGACCTTGATCATGACGTAAACGCAGGCCATCATCAGAAGTCCCATGACGATGCCCGGGATCATGCCGGCTTCAAACAACGTGACCGTTGAAGTTCCGGACAGCCATCCCCAGATCACCAGGTTGATGCTGGGCGGGATGATCGGCCCGATCGTTGAAGACGCAGCGGTGACCGCAACGGAAAAGTTTTCGTCGTATCCCGCTTCCTTCATGGCATGTACTTCGATAACGCCCAGACCGCCGGCGTCCGCCAGGGCAGATCCGCTCATCCCCGCAAAAAGCATGGAAGCCAGGACGTTGGCATGCGCCAGGCCGCCCGTTACTCTGCCGAGCCATGCTTCAGCAAAACCGAATATCCTGTCCGTCAGGCCCATCTCATTCATAAAGGTCCCGACAAACAGAAATGCCGGAACGGCGAGCATCGACCAGTCGGAGTACGAGGTGGCGATCTTGCTCGGCAGAAGGACCAGACTCTCTCCGTTTAAAACAGAATAAAGAATGCTGGACGCGATCATGCCGAACGGAATCGGCACTTCCATCAGGAGAAGCACTACAAACAGCAGGAAACAGATCCCAACATACGGATTGATCATTCTGCATCTCCTCCTTCCTTACCGACAGCCAGTACAATGCTGTCGTCATGGGTTATCGTATATTCCACTATCCGGAAAGCTGAAAGGATCACAAGCAGTACGCCCATGACCGTGACCGGGAGCGCGTAATAATAAGCTTTTGAAAACGGAAGGCCGCCGAGCACGATGGTTTTGACCTGCATCGAAAAGAGTTTCCGGCCGGTCGGGACCAGGACCAGCCCCATGATCAGGACAATAAATTCCGTCACATAAATCACTGCGACCCTGACGAACCGCGGGCATCTCGCAACGATAAACTCGATGACCGCGTTTTCGTTGTTCCAGTAGATCTCGACAAAACCAAGACTCATGGCCCAGATCATCATGGCTGTTACCGCTTCATCGATCCCGTAGATGGGATGGTTGAATATGTAACGCATCATGACCTGGAAAAACAGGGAGACCAGGAAAACCAGCGTAATCAGAGCCGTCAGGTCACACAGCAGATTGACGAACCGGTCCAGGTATTTGTGAATTTGTCTGACCGTTTTTTCCATAAACAATTCCTCCAGGCAGCTTTAATACAAATACTCACTGAATGCTTCCAGATTTTTCCTGTCATATTCAAACGGATCGAGATAATAGCCGGCTACCGTCAGTTCCTGGCTGATCAGTCCCTGGTAATGATTGTCATAAAGCGCTTTCAGATCCGCCCCGAGATTCCGTCTGCCTTCTCCCCAGATCATATGGAAATAAGGCGTCCCGTCGATAAAGTGTGTATGAATGATGTTTTCGGAGCCAAATGCGTCAAACCAGTCCTGGATCGTTTCCCCGGCAACGCCCATGGCACAGGTGTCGATCATGGCTTTAAAACACGGATGATCGACTTTGTCGTAGATCTCTTTTACGTCCTGGAGGCGGTATCCCATGATAGATTCCTGCGGGCGCAGGGTCTCGCAGGCCATCCGGACGCCGCACTGCTCCGCTACCGTGCAGAGACGGGAGAACATGTCCGCCGAACGTTTCAGCGCCTCTTCTCTGGGCTCATCCCAGTACCCCCAGCCCGGATTCACCTGAAGGATCCCGGCGCCCAGCTCTGCGGCGACGCGGATCCCGTTCGAGAAAAACGCAAAAGTCTGTTCAATGACTTCCGGTTCCCTTACGGCGAACTGATACCGGAAACGACAGCTCTGTGCTGAAATGGCAGCCGTCTTAAGTCCGTGTTCACGCAGCAGTTTTTTGGTCTCCGTCAGATCGCAGATCCCGTGATGATCGATAAACAGGCTCGGATGACCGGCGATCAGCTCAACATTCCGGATCCCAAGCTTTTCCATACATTCGCAGAAATACTTCAGGGAATAAAAAGTATCGTAATGGAGGTTGAAGTTACAAAATCTGTCTTTGCTGAAATACCTCATGATCCACCTCCCGCTCAGTCTTCCATGTACGGAGCAAGCATCCTGACGTTTTCCGCATCCGCGGCAGCCGGTGCGAACCAGTAATTATCCGGATAAAAATCGGTCCCGGTAAATCCTTTCCGATCATCCAGGAGCGACGGATCGAACCAGTTGCCGCGCACATTGATGTTTAATCCCAGATATCCTTCGTAACCGCGCGAGGCGATCTCCTCCACATATTCGTCCAGCGGGTGGAGTCCCTGCCCCCAGACCATCCGCCCGGCAGGCCTTCCGTCCGTGAAGTGAATATGCCTGATCCCGGAACCGAACGTATCGAACCACTCCGGGATCGTTTCGCCCGCAGTCCTTGCTGAGCAGATATCCATGCAGGCCTTCACTGAAGAACTGCCGACGGCTTCCAGAAGATCCTTCAGTTCAGGAAGTGTATTGATAATGGGGGCTGAAATGGACGGCAGCGTCTCGACCGCCAGGCAGACTCCGCTCTGCCCGGCGGCATCCGACAGTTTTCTGAGCATTTTTACAGCTCTGTCAAAGGCTGCCCGGGGGTCTTCGTTTTTCAGGGCACCGGCACAGCTGACAGGCATAACGGAGACGCCAAGTTTTTCGGCGGCACGGATCGCGTTCACATAATAGGCTTCTGTGCGCCTCACGGAATCCTCTCCGTCCGCACAGATCGGATAAGGATAAGTAACACACTCCGGTGTGAAAACTGCTGCTTTCAGCCCATATCCTTCTATGGTCTTCTTCAGTCCCAGACTGTCCTGGCATTCCTCATGACCCAGCAGGAAATGAGGTGCCCCGGCCCACAGTTCTATGGTTTTGAACCCCAGCTCCCTCTGCGTTTCCAGGAAGCGTTCAAAAGGATACAGTCTCCAGTGGATGTTGACCGCAGCAAACCGGTCACGGTTTATCCTGGCCACAAAACACCTCCCTTCCCCGGCCCGTCAGGCCAGTCTGTACAATCCGCTGCCGTCAGGAACTACTTTCACGCCGTAATCCCGCTCAGCCGATTCCGGAGAGACCAGCTGCCCGTTCACGTCTTTTAATACCTTTTCGGGATCTCTCTTTTTCGGATCCCCGACACCGCCGGCTCCCGGTGTGTAAACCAGGACAGAATCCCCGGCCTTCACCGAGAGATTGCTGGTCTTATGGGAAAGCTTTTTCCGTTCCCCTGTTACGCCGTCGATAAGATAAAAGGCGCCCGGCGCCCCATCCATGCCGCCGTCAAGGCCCCAGGGGGCAAATTTCTGCCTGTCACCCAGACAGTTGACCGCCATCCCTTCACTGCACATCTTGTACTGCCGTTCGATGCCGCATCCTCCCCGGAACAGGCCCGGACCGCCGGAATCTTTCCGGAGATAGTATTTCTCGACCAGGATATCCGGATATTCGATCTCCGTCGCCTCGATCGGCATATTGGACGTATTTGTCAGGTAGACCTGCACGCCGCTCAGTCCGTCAAACTGGTGGCTTGCCCCGGAACCGCCCGCTATCGCCTCATGACAGATGAAATAGTTTCCGCCGGATTTTTCAGTACGTCCGAAGATCATGCATGTCGTGCAGGCGCCGTTGGAAGAAGCAAGGATCCTTTCGCTCATCACACCGGAAAGGGCTCCGAAGATCGTATCCGGAATGCGCTGCGCCGCGTCGATGAGGACGCTGACCGGCCCGGGTTCTTTCGGATTCACGATGCATCCCTCGGGCGCGATGATGGTGATCGGGCGGAAGACGCCCGCATTCGTCGGGAGGCTCGGGCCCACAAGGGCCTTGATCGAATACAGGATCGCTGAAGACAGGGCCGGAAGCGGGATATTGATCGGCGCTTCCACCTGCTCATGCGTACCGGTGAAATCCATCGTCATTTCTTCGCCGGCGACCGTGATCCTGATATTGATGTTGATTGGTTCAGGCACCTGGTCCCCGCAGCCGTCCACATAATCTGTAAAGGTATACTCTCCGTCCGGAATCTTCGCGATCGTACTGCGCATCATCCGTTCCGCATAATTCTGCATCTCTTCCATGCAGTCCGTCAGCACGTCCCCGTACTTGGCATAAGCGGACTGTATCTTTTCGATGCCGATCAGGTTTGCGGAGATCTGGGCAGTGAAATCGCCTTTCCGTTCTTCTTTGGTCCTGGTATTTCCGAGCAGCATGTCCATGACGTCGTCATTGACTTTCCCGTCTCTGCAGATATGAACGATCGGGATCCTGATTCCTTCTTCGAAGATCGAACGGGCATTGCCGATAATACTGCCTGGGACACTTCCCCCGATATCTGAGTGATGAGCGATGTTGCTGACCCACGCGATCAGTTTTCCGCCCGCGAAGACCGGCGCGCAGATCGTAATATCCGGCAGATGGTTCCCGCTTCCGTCGTAAGGGTCGTTCACGATGAACATATCGCCCGGATGAATATTTTCTTTTCCGAATTTCCGGATAACGTTCTTTGCCATATACAAAGATGTCGCGAGAAGGATCGGAATGCTGCTTTCGACCTGCGCTACGACGTTTCCGTCCCCGTCCATGATGGCGACCGTATTATCCCGGCGTTCCTTGATATTGGTCGAATATGCGCTTTTAATGATGACCGTGTTGGTCTCATCAGCTATGGAAAGCAGAAGGTTCCGGATGACCTCCACAATGACCGGATCCACTTTTTTATTCATTTCCGTCCTCCTCGTCAAAAACCGCGATCATGTTGGAATAACCGTCTACCGTCATCTCCCAGCGCGGCGGAAGTACCGTCGTGCAGTCCATCTGCTCGATGATTGCCGGTCCGTGCAGCCTGGTCCCCGGGATAAAATCATCCCGGTGATAAATGCCGCATCTGATATAATCCTCTTCGCCCTGGAACAGGACGTCCCTGTAAGTAAACGGAACAGGAGCAGGCGCGTTCTCATCCGTTTTCCGTTCTTTCAGCTCCGGTTTATCAATCAGGCCGACCGCTGCCACACGGTAACTGACAAATTTGACCGGGGCGCCGTCGTTCCGGTATCCGTACGCTTTCTTATGTGCCGCATGGAAGTCTTCAATAGCAGCGGCAAGCACCTCTTCATTCATATCGCAGGCGCGCAGCGGGACAGTGATCTCATAGTTCTGCCTTCCATACCGCATATCGATCGCCCACTCGTAAGAATGCCTGGCTTCCGGAATGCCTTCTTTCAGCAGCATTTTCCGGCCGTCTTCGGCAAGGCCTTTAAAGATCTCCTTTACCTGCGGGATATTTTCCTTCTCCGCATTCATGATATTGGAGCAGACAAAATCGAATTTTGTATCGGCCATGAGAAGACCCAGGGAGCACAGCGTTCCCGGCGAAGGCGGCATAATGACTCTCCTGATCCCGAGTTCCTGCGAGACTTCGCATGCATGCAGCGGACCCGCCCCGCCGAATGCCATCAGCGTGAACTCACGGACGTCGTATCCCTTTTCTACGGAAACCACGCGGATCGCGCGCATCATATTGGCATTGACGACAGAAATGATACCGTTTGCGGCTCTTTTCATGTCCAGTGTCGTCTTGTCGCATATGTTTTCCTGGATAGCCTTTTCGGCCAGATCCAGATAAACGTCCATCCTGCCGCCCAGGATCTTCTCCTGGTTCAGCTTGCCCAGCACGATATTGGCGTCCGTAACCGTCGGTTTCGTCCCGCCTCTCCCGTAACAGGCCGGACCGGGTGTTGCGCCTGCGCTGCGGGGGCCGACTTTCATGCCGCCGCCTTCATCGATGGAAGCGATACTTCCGCCGCCGGCGCCGATGGTAATGATATTGACCATCGGGATCCTTGCCGGATAGCCTTCTACCAGACGTTCGTTGGACACCTGCGGCTGGGCATTTTCGATCAGGCTGATATCTGCGCTCGTGCCGCCCATGTCGAAGGTGATGATCTTGTCCGCTCCGCACTGTCTGCCGATATGCGCCGCGCCGATAACGCCGGCGGAAGGCCCGGAAACAGCCGTCTTGATCGGAAACTCGATCGTATCCCGGATCGTAATGATGCTGCCGTTCGACTGCGTGACATAAGGCTCGACTTCCACACCGATCCCCTTTACGGAATCCCGGAAATTCTGAACGTATTTTTCCATGATGGGGCCGAGATAGGAATTCAGGACCGTCGTGCTCATGCGGGAAAACTCGCGGAATTCGGGAACCAGTTCAGATGACACCGTCACGTATGCTTCCGGGTATTCCTCCCCGATGATCGCCTTGATCCGTTCTTCATGGACCGGATTGATAAAGGAGAATAACGTAGCTACCGCAATGGAATTCACGCCGTTTTCCTTAAACAGGCGGACGACCTCACGGACTTTTTCTTCATCAAGCGGTTTTAGGACAGAACCGTCATAGCGGATCCGTTCAGGCACACCTTTGTTCATTCCGTTCTGAATCAGCGGAAGCGGTTTCTGCTCCAGTGTGTCATACATGGAAGGCCGTTTCTGAAGGCCGATGTCCATAATGTCGTGAAATCCTTCCGTCGTGATCAGCCCGACGTTCGCCCCGGTCTTTTCGATCAGCGCATTGGTCGATACGGTCGTCCCGTGTGCCAGATATACCACCTGTGCTGTCGTTGCGCCTTCCATCTCCAGGACTTTCAGGATCCCGTCGACGATCGCAATTGAAGAATCCTGGTTAGTGGAACTGTGTTTGAAATGAAACAGCTTTTCAGTTTCCTGATGGAAGATTGAAAAGTCAGTAAACGTACCGCCCACGTCAACGCCTATCATGTATCCCATTCCGATATCCTCCTGCATCAGACTCTTTTTACAATTCGGGGCGAAAACCGATGAATTCCAAATTATTTTCGCCCCAAACCGTCTATTGCTTATTGATCCTTTTTGTACTTAACT
>CADBKS010000151.1 GCA_902795255.1 uncultured Chloroflexota bacterium | reverse complement strand
CATTTTTTTATTGTCTGAAGGCTTCGAGAAGGATCTTTGCGAATTTCTCCGGGTCGCCGCGGTAGGCGAAGTGAACGTTCCGGTTGTCCTGCAGCGCGCGGTTGTCCACGACGGTCTGACCGGCGGTGAGGCCGGAGGTGGAAACCTCTACGTTGGTGTAAAAGACATCCTGCAGTACGTCCGGATCGATCAGGTAAGCGATGGTCAGCGGATCATGGAGCGCGCAGGTGTCGGGGACTTCGAGCGGCTGGCACTGGTTGTGGACCAGGATCCGCACGTCGATCAGGTCCGCGGCGAAGCGTGCCGCGGGGGTGTTGATCTCCCGCAGGGCCCGGGAGGTGTCTTTGCCGATGTATGCGGTATGGGTGGCATCCAGCGGCACCATGGTGATCTTTGCTCCGCAGTGCAGCACCCGCTGGGCTGCTTCCGGGTCGTCATAGATGTTGAATTCGGCGGCGTTGGTGACGTTGGTGATGTGGTGGCCGCCGCCCATGATGACGATCTCTTCAATGTTCTTTACGATGTCCGGATCGATGAGCAGCGCGACGGCCAGGTTCGTCAGCGGTCCGACGGCTGCGATGGTGACGGGTTCTTTGGCTTTGCGGAGATGATCCACATAAAACAGCGGGGCGGGCATCGCTTCTTCCTTCCGTTTTGCTTCCGGCAGGTCGAAGAGCTCGGTGTGGATATGGATCTTGTTGCCCTGTTCGTCATAGGCGTCGACATTTTTGGCCCGCGGGACTCTCGGTACGATCAGGTCGGAGACCAGACCGGTCGCGCAGCCTTTGTAGACCGGAAAGTCCGCCCCGAGAAGCTCCCGGATGCGCAGCGTGTTTTCATTTGTGAATTTCAGCGGCTGGTTGCCTTTGACCGAACAGACCGCGATGAGGTCGATGTCTTTATGCAGATATGCCAGCATGACCGCGCATGCGTCGTCGGAACCGGTATCCACATCCAGGATCACTTTTCTTGCCATAATCGTTTTATCCTCCGGATCTTCAGGAAAGTTGTGCTGGAAAAAATTATAACATAGGGCCGCTGCCGGGGTGTTCTCTTCTTCATAGACTTTTGGGAGAAATGGCACCCGGAGTTGAGTGCTTCGCAGTGCGCGGCCTGTCTAAAGCCGCCTGCTGCCCCTGCCCCTGCTTATATAGGTTTTATTTTCTTCCGCAGCTCTTATTCATAGCAGAGTATAACTACATGCTTTGCGGGGGGACCCGCAGGTTTTTAGCTAAAATGTATTCGAATAAGCTAATAAGTCTTCATAATTGCTATGCTGAAAAAACTCTCGCCCCTGATATGATAATTGGGGTGTCGGGGCCGACGGGTGAGCGAAGCTCAGCCCGATCGGCCCTGGCTATATTAAACAGGCGCGGCAAGACACTTTTGCAAACATACAAGCATCCGGGCCGCGCCATGCGAAGCACTCACTTCTGATTGCCATGTGCAATGCAAAGAGGGCTGCTGTTTCCGTATGTTATAATCGAATCACGAAATAAAATCGGTTCGGTCTGTTCGTTTATGAGAAGTGGAGGAAAAATGAATCGCAGCATCCTGTTTTTATTGGTGTTCTGCCTGCTGTGTGCGGCCGCGGTCCCTGCCGCTGCGGATGAGGATATGAAGAACCCGTCCCTTTACAGCGCGGCAGGGATGGTCTATGACCTTCAGACCTTCTGGCCCGCCAATACCGTGGAGATCCGGGAATATATGAAGAACTATCCGGATTTTACCTGTGAGCTGTATTCGAATACGGGAGAGGAAATGTTTGATGATCTCATCTGCTCCTCCGTCAACAACGCTTACGCCAGGGACGTGATCATCAATTTCTATTTTACGGGCGATCATGCCGGAATGACCGGCCTTCAGGAGGCGGTGTTTACGCTCGGTGTAAAGGAACCGGCGGATCTGCAGGAGATCCTGGAGAAATTCTGGTATCCGGAGGCCTTCCCGTGGCATACGGAGAATGATCAGTTTTACCAGTCGATGCATTCCCTGATCTTCTATACACGGACGACGGTACAGCGCTTTGACCTGCCGGATTTCAACACTTCCGGTGACCATTTCGTCACGGTCGATTTCTGGGATTCCTCGGCATCCCGGCTGGCAGTCGGCTGATCCCGCTGTTGTGTGAATAATACGGACCGCGGCAGATCTCCCGCAGTGTCCGGATTTCGAATTATAATAAACAGCGGTTCCATAAAGTCCTTTGCTTTATGAGAAAGTCTGTGATCCGGGTGCCGAACGCAGAGGTGCATTCCGGATAACAATTCAAATAAGAGTGAGTGGAAAATGAGCACAGAACAAACAGTGAAACTTGTTCCGGCCGCCTGCCCGAAATGCGGCGGCAAACTGGAAGTGGATCCGACGCAGGAAGCGGCCGTCTGTGAATACTGCGGTACACCGTTTATTGTCGATAAGGCGATCCAGAATTACAACATCCAGAACGCGCATATCGATCATGTGGATACCGTGAAGGTCGATATGAAAGGCAGTGTTGACTCCGTGATCGGCTTTGTTGAACGGCAGATGGATAAATCACGGGAGGAGCGTAAGGAAGAAAAGAAGGTCCGGGACGAGGAGTCGAAGGAGTTTCTTAAAAATTCCTGGAAGATCATCCTCGTTATGTTTGCCGCAATGATCGTATTCTGGGTCATTGCCAATGCCCTGGGTATGTTCAACTGATTTTCAGCGCTGAACAGATCTGCAGAGGCTGCCGGAAGGCGGCCTCTATGTGTTTAAACCGGGCAGCCGTCAGCAATTCTATATGATTTTTCGCCTATTGACACAGTTTTTTCTGCGTGCTACAATGAAAAAACAGACAACCCTTGTCCAAAACAATCAGGAGGTAAATATGAAAAAAATCATTGCATTGTGCCTTGCCTTTGCCCTTCTTCTGGGCGCTGCAACCGGCGTACTGGCTGACGACAAAGTCACACTGACTTTTGCCGAAACGATGACCTCTCCGGAACGAACGCTTGTTCTTCAGAATGCCATTGAAGCATTCGAAGCCGAACATCCGGATATCCATGTAGAACTTGTTTCACCTCCGTATGATTCCGCGGAGACTAAGGTCGCTTCCATGCTGGCTGCCGGCCAGGAAGTGGATATCGTTGAGATCCGCGACAACTCCGTGGGTGCCTGGATCAACAACGGTTTCCTCTACGGGCTGGACGAACTGGTCGCCGGCTGGGACGGTAAGGATGAACTCGTTGACGCCGCGCTGCTGGCCGGTGCTTCCATGGGTGACGCGACTTTCTTCATCCCCCAGTACCTCTACGTCAAAGCGCTGATGGTCCGCACGGACATCCTTGAAAAACTCGGCGTGACCGAAATGCCGAAGACCACCGATGAATTTCTGGCTGTCTGCAAACAGATCACCGATCCCGCCAAGGGCCAGTATGCCTTCGCTCTGCGCGGCATCGGCTCCCCGTGCAAGACCACCGATATCATGTGGGCGACTGAAGTTTCGGACCTCCGCCTGGACAACTTCTATCTGACCGAGGACGGTACGTTCTTTATGGATACAGAAGGCGGCCGCAAGGCGATGAAGGATTATTATGAACTCTACACCGAAGCCTGCCCTCCGGACTCCGTGAACTGGGGCTACAATGACCAGATCAACGGCTTCGTCTCCGGCGTTACCCCGTTCCTTGTCCAGGATCCGGACGCGGTCGGTTCCGTTGCCGGTTCCCTTTCCCCGGATCAGTACACCGCCATCCCGATGCCGCTCGGTGCTTCCGGCACCCGCTATCTGGATTACGGTTACGCCGGCCTGGCTGTTGCAGCCAACTCCGAACATCCGGCTGAAGCTTTCGAGTTCATCAAATACATGATCTCGGCTGAAGTCAACGCTTCCATCTGCGAATTCTACGGCGCGCTGCCGGTGAACAAGGGCGCTTACGAAGCTTCCGAAATGTTCGAACTCCCGGTCTATAAGGCCTGGGCAGAAGAAATGGCTGATGAACACACTGTCTTCACCAAGTTCCCGCTGGAAGATCCCCGCTTCACGGAATATGCTTCCACCGTGCATCTCGCCGCGATCCAGAGCTATCTGCTTGGTCAGACGACTGCCGAAGAAATGATCCAGACCTGCAAGGATTTCTGGGGTTACTAAACCGAACGCTTAAAACCGAAAAGACGGGGCTGCGGAAAAGCCGCAGCCCCCGTTTTTATAAGCTGACCGACGGAAGGGAGCCATATGAAAACAGACAAATGGTATCTTCTGATGATACTGCCCGCGCTTGCCTTTATCTGCTTTTTTATCTTTTACCCGCTTTTTCAGGGCGGCGTGATGGCTTTTCAAAACTACAGCCTCTTCAATCTGAAAGATATCCACTTCATCGGGCTGGAAAATTTCAGGTCTATTATCAATAATAAAAATGTCAGTATCGGCCTGATCTTGTTCAACACACTGAAGTGGACGGTGCTTTCTCTGGTCCTGCAGTTCCTGCTGGGCTTTCTGCTGGCGATGATGCTCCGGAAACCGTTCCGCGGACGCAGCCTTTACTGCGGGTTTGTTTTTTACCCCTGGGCCCTGTGCGGGTTCGCGATCGGGCTGATCTGGTCCTGGCTGTTCAACGGGCAGTTCGGGGTGATCAATGACCTGCTGATGAAGCTGGGCATCATTCATGAAAATATTGGCTGGCTTTCCAATCCGAAGATCGCCATGTACAGCGTGGTCATCTCAAACGTCTGGTATGGGGTGCCGTATTTCGGGATCATGCTCCTGGCCGCGCTGCAGTCGGTCCCAAATGACCTGTACGAGGCCGCGAAGTTGGACGGAGCGAACGGGGTCCAGCAGCTCTTCAACATCACGATCCCGTATATCAAACCGACGATCATCAGCACGGTGCTGCTGCGGTCCATGTGGATCGTCAACTTCCCGGATCTGATCTACGCGATGACGAACGGCGGGCCGGTGAACAGCACGCACATTCTCGGGACGATGATGATCAATAAGGTCTACAAGGAGTTCGATTACGGTCAGGGGTCGGCCTACGGTGTGATCATTATGGTCCTGCTGCTGACGTACGCGGTCCTGTATCTGAGAGTGACGAAAGCCAAAGGGGAGGATATGTGATGAGCAGACGTAAATTCGGCAGAATTCTCGGGAAGCTGGTCCGTGTGATCATTCTGATCAGTTTCTTCCTTTCGGCGACGCTTCCGCTGTTCTGGATCTTTGTGACCTCCATCAAGAGCGGAACGGAGCTTTATGCCATCCCGCTGGTCTACTGGCCAAAGGAGCCGACGGTAGCTGCCTATCAGCGGCTTTTCACCTACAGCAATTTCGGACAGTATTTTAAGAACTCCCTGTTCGTGACGCTGACATCTTCGGTCGTGGCTATGGTCCTTTCTGTCATGGGCGGATTTGCCCTTTCCCGTTTCCGCCACAGAAAGGTCAAGGGGATCCTGGAGCTGCTCCTTTATTTCACGCAGACGATCCCTTCGTTCATGATCATGCTGCCGCTGTTCATGTTCTTTTCCAAACTGAAACTGGTGGACAATCTGCCGATCCTGGCGGTGATCTATGTCGCGACCGTGATCGCTTTCAGCACGATCATGTCCCGCAGTTTCTTTGACCGGATCCCGGTGGATCTGGAGGAAGCGGCAAAGATCGACGGCTGCAATCTGGCCCAGTCGATCATCCATGTCGTGCTGCCGCTCACCCTGCCCGGGATCGCCGCGATCTTCTGTTTCGCTTTCGTGAACATCTGGAATGAGCTTTTCATCGCGGTCATGATGATCAATAAGGCCGCGAAATACACCGTCCCGGTGGCGCTGAATTCCTTTATTTCCAAGGCCGGGGTCAGCTGGGACCTGATGAGCGCGGGGATCGTTGTTTCCCTGCTGCCGACAATGATCGTTTTCGGCATCGGACAGAAATATATCGTCGCCGGGCTGACCGAGGGCGGTGTGAAGGGATAAAACGCAGCTCCCGCATCCCGCGGGACACGCACTATCACGATTATGGAGGAAGGTATCCGCCGTTATATACGGGTGAGGCTCACTAAGCCCCGGGTACATAAATAAATCTGTCGTCTCAGGCTGATAAAGTCAGGCGCGGCAAACAGCTTATGCTAACACACGGGCAACTTGGCCGCGCCATGCGAAGCACTCACCTCCGATTGCCATGAACACAACAAAGTGAGTGCTGATCGCAAAATAGCGTAGTAAGATATCTGTAAATATACTGATCAGGAGAAAAACACAAAAATGGAACCCAATCGTCCGCAGCCGGATATCACCGAGATCCTTCACCATATGGGTGAGCATCATCTGCCCGTCAATGCCGTGGCGCCGCCGCTTTTTCAGAACTCGATTTTCTGCTTTGATTCCTATGATGCTTTTCATGACGCGCTCTCCAATGAGGCGGAGCATTTCATCTATTCCCGCGGCAATAACCCGACGGTGAACCTCTGTGAGGAAAAGATCGCGGCGCTGGAACACACGGAACGGGCGAAACTGGTCGGTTCCGGTGTGGCAGCGATCTCCGAGGCGGTCATGGCCTTCATGCAGCAGGGCGATCACGCGGTCTGTATCCGCAGCGCGTACAGCTGGGCCGGGTATCTTTTCCGCACGTATCTGAAGCGTTTCGGCGTGGATGTCACTTTTGTCGAGGGCAATACCGTGGAAGAGTTTGAAGCGGCCATCCGTCCGAATACGAAGGTGATCTATCTGGAAAGCCCCGCGACGTTTACCTTTACGCTGCAGCCGCTGCGTCAGGTGGCGGAGCTCGCAAAAAAGCACGGGATCAAAACGGTGATCGACAACACCTGGGCGACCCCGCTCTATCAGAACCCGGCGGACATGGGGATCGATCTGGTCGTGCATTCCGCGTCCAAATACCTGGGCGGGAATTCCGATGTGGTCGGCGGGGTGATCTGCGGGAGCAAAGAGGATATCACCCGCATTTTCAACACCGAGTTTATGCCGATGGGCCCGGTCCCGGATCCCTTTATGGCCTGGCTGATCCTGCGCAACCTGCGGACGCTGCACCTGCGGATGCCGGTCCATTTCCGCAATGCGCTGGGACTTGCAGAGTTCCTTGAGGCGAGGGATGATATTGAAAATGTCAATTATCCTTTCCTGCCCTCTTTCCCGCAGTATGAACTGGCGAAGGAACAGATGCGGGGCGGCAGCGGGCTCTTCTCCTTCCGGATGAAGACCCGGGACCCGGAAAAGGTCAAAGCGGTCGCCAACCGGGTGAAATACTTCAAGCTCGCGGTGAGCTGGGGCGGCTACGAGAGCCTGTTTGAACCGACGATGCTGGTTTTCAAAGACGGTGAACCTGTGCCGGACGACCGGGTCTCACTGATCCGTGTCCATGCCGGGCTGGAAGACCTGGACCTGCTGAAAAATGACCTTGCTCAGGCGCTGGACAGTGTTCGGCAGCCGGCAGA
>CADBKS010000150.1 GCA_902795255.1 uncultured Chloroflexota bacterium | reverse complement strand
GAAATACGGGTTGGCAGTCATCGGCATGGTCGATCCGAAAAAGATCCTTTATAAAGGCAGGCTGCATGTTGGAGATAAGATCATTCTGACGAAGCCGATCGGGTTTGGAGTGACAGTAACTGCTTCTAAAGTCGGACTGGCGGAGCCGGATGATCTGAATACGGTCATCAGCTGGATGAAAACACTGAATAAAAAAGCCTCGGAACTCGCTGTTGAATGCGGATGTGGATCCGGAACGGATGTGACCGGTTTCAGCCTTCTGGGACACAGCCTGGAAATGATCCGCGGCAGCGAACCTGGGATCGGGCTGCGCTATGAATTTGATTCGATCCCCTTTACACCGAACTATGAGAAATATATCGAAATGGGTATGTTCTCAGCAGGGGCAAACGAAAACTACAATTTCTATATTGAAAATGTGAAATTTGCGGACCGGATCGACGAGAATCATCAGATGATCCTGTTTGATCCTCAGACGAGCGGTGGTTTGCTTCTGGCCCTTCATCCGGACAGGACAGATGAATTTCTGCGGAAAGCTGCTGAGGCCGGTCAGTTCGCCCGGGTAATCGGAGAAGCTGTTGAAGGATCCGGTATCGAAGTATTTTGACCGGATTTTATGCCGGGAAAATTGGCTTGAGAATCATGACTGATGATCTGCCGTTTTCCGAAGAGACTGACACCATAGAATGAGCAGGACAATTAGCGGGTGATAAATACAGCTCTGTTCACAAAAGCCGGCGCTCTTTGAACGTCCGGCTTTTGTGATTTTTCATGTTTACAAGCTTTTGCAAATCGCTTATAATTCATATACAAGAATTTCAACCAGGAGGGGTCCGATGAAGCGAAATTTATTTTTCTTGCTTGTTGTTTTGCTTTTATGTGTCAGTTCCGTCAGTGCACAGGACGGGGATCTGAACCTTCTTACAGTTGGGGATCTTTTCAAATGGACCGACACGATGCCGGATGTTGCAGACCGTCTGAACGGATTCGATGCCTGGACTTATGGTGAGGACAATACCGGATCTCTCGGCATTCAGAAAGTGACGGACGAAAAACAGTCCTTCTGTAATTTCTATTTTGACACGGAAAGCAGTCTTTTAAAGGAAATCGAATGCGTCGATATCTTTTTCAGCGATGAAGCCGGGCTTTCCTTTGCGGATGAGATCATAACGGCTTACGATCTGTCCGAAGCAGAGCCGTATTCGGATGAATTCACTGTTGCTTATACCGAAAGCCTTGACGGCTCCATGACCGTTGCGGGCGATGAAACGATCTGCATTCTTGGCGGCAAAGACGCGAGTGATGAATATTACGGCTTCGTTGCGCTGGTCTTTCTGAACAGGGCATTTTATTGATCGATTGTAATTTGAACGGATAAAAAAAGAGCCCGTGGGAATGTATTTCATTTCACGGGCCCTGTTTTTATAAGGAAATTTGCGTTATGTTACAAAATAGCAGACTGCCAGGAAGAATTCAGTTTTATATATTACTGAAAGAAATAGTTGAACCTGCGGTTTCGGTTTTTTCGATAAGACTGCCTTTAAATGCTGCTCCATTAATCTAATTTGACATTTTCTATATAAAAAGTCATAAACTTTAAAATTGCTCTTGACCGGATCTTAAAAACATAGTATTATATTTTCTGTTGATGCGGGGTAGAGCAGAGGCAGCTCGTCGGGCTCATAACCCGGAGGTCGTTGGTCCGAATCCAACCCCCGCTACTTTTTTTTGCCTGTTTTACGAGAAATTGAATCGGAAAACAGGCTTTTTTATTCCATATCGGGCGAATGTAATCTCAGAAACCTGATTTGTTGATTTGATTTTCCGCAATTTAATAAATTCTATATATAGAGATTCAAGTGGGCATGTATTATAATTTTTCATATGGAATATGACGAATATATTTACAGGCGGTGGAACTGTATTCATGCAGATAAAACGACATAGTCTCCATGGAATGATGCTGAGCAGGCAATTGGGCTAATATCAGAAGGTCCGGAGACACAGGGGGAAACCAACCTGCTGTAATGATGAATTAGGATTGGCAATAAGGTGCTGTCTGACGAGTTACACTTACGAACAAAAAAAGAATCGGAAAAATGAAAGTACCGGCCCGGAGCCGTTCGGCGGCAGCGCGATGGAATCAGCAATCCCCATCAGCGCGCTGCTGGAAGAACCAGGACATCAGGTAGATATGCCCGTGGTGATGCGGGAGAAGATGGAAGGGGCCTTCGGCATGGACCTTTCCGGCGTGAAGCTCTATGAGACCAAAGCTGTGGGCAAGGCCAAAGCCGAAGCTGTCACACAGGGCAGCCGTATCGCCTTTGCCCCGGGAAAGTCGGACTTTTCAGCATGCGCGGTCAGGCGCTGCTGGGACATGAGCTCTCTCATGTCGCTTCCCAGGCAAGAGGCGAAGTCCGGGGCAGCGGTCTGGTGAACGATTCCACTCTTGAAGCCCGCGCTGACCGGGAAGGCCCCAAGGCAGCCCGCGGGGAGAGCAGCTCAATGGGCTGCGGCGGCGCGGCCGCTTCGCTGTCGAGCGCTTCCGCTGCATCCGCGGCAGGGCCGATGCAGGCAAAAAGCGGACGGAAGAAAAAGAAGATAGATGAAAATTACTCTTTTGAGAAATAACGATGAAGAGCTTGTTGGACTGCGGGGGTACCGTGTATATCGAAAGGTGACAAAGAATGGAAAAGGAAGCGTCTGACATTACCCTTTGTCTGTTTGACCCGGCGGAGCCGGGGCCCTATGAACAGTATATTTTGCCGCACATCACCGCGGAGATGCGGAGGGTGTCGGAGAACTTCGCAGCGCTGGGCGCGGCGTGGAAAGGTTTTGCAGTGGGTGTGGCTGTACTCGCGGAAGATGAGGAAGACCAGGGTGCCGCTGCGCTGGCAAGTCTGTTTGTGGATCCGCAGGTGCGCCGCCGGGGCATCGGTACTGCGCTGATAAACCTTTCTCAGGCCGCGGCCGCAGGAGCGGGCGCGGAGAGACTGACACTTTTCTATACCCTCGCCGGGGAAGATCTGGAGGCGATGGATGGTTTTGTCCGCTCGCTGGGCGGAAAGCCGGAGTTCCAATACCCCGCTTACACCATGGACAGCGTTGAATTCCGTGATTCCCGACTCCT
This sequence comes from uncultured Chloroflexota bacterium, assembly GCA_902795255.1. The sequence continues at coordinate 4,299 of CADBKS010000150.1, read as the reverse complement.
CGGGCGGGCGTTCCGCCCGGAGTACAGGATGCCGGAGAATGTCGTCCGCTTCTCCGACCTGACGCAGGAACAGCTCGGAATGCTCCATGCCGACCCGGAGGCACCTTGGTACTCACCCGGGATGCAGCCGGAGCTGTCCCTTGCTTATCTCAACGACGGACAGGTCGTGGGCTTCTGGCTCGGCTGTATGAGCGGGACGGGAAACTACGCAGTGCAGGGCATCTGGCGCTCGCCCGCGGCGCCGTTCAATACCTTACATGTGCTTCTCACGGCGCATGTGAATCTGTGCTATACTCACTGCGGCGGGGATTTTCTCTACCACTGCGCAACCTCTGTGAAGTATGCCGAAAAGATCGTTCAGACTTATACCGAAGGCAAATACCGCCGTCTGGAATGCCACCGCGCGGTGCTCACTACTCCGGATCCTGAAGAATGATCATGATGCAATTGATTTGTGAGTTGTAAATGCGCACTTAAAAAAAGACGGTGAAGCGAAAAGAACGGCTCTGAGCTGTTTCATCATGAGGCCCGGTTTTTCCGTCTGCTGATGAAGACTGCGGTATGTCTCCTCACAAATAAGTGTCCCGCGGAATTACTTATCCCATTCTGATTTGCGAATAAAGGCAAGCGTCTGGCTTAATTGATGCTCTTTTGAAACTCCGGCAAGCCGTAATTTATGAGCAAATGCAAGAGCATCTCCCATCAGCGGCCCCGGTTTTATTCCCGCTTCAATAAGATCCTTGCCCATTACATACGGAAGGGACATTCGTTCGTGATAATCGGAAAGCATCTGCTGAAGAACGGTTTCTGTTTCCGCGTATCTCATTTCTGTATTCAAATCATCAGCTTCGGGGTTTTTTCTGCCCAGTGAATCTGCTTTGGATAACAGCAGCAGATCTTCCGGACATATGGATCGGTCAAACATTTTCATGAATGATTTCTTATGGGCTCCCGAGCGAACTTTTTGATTCGGCTGCATGTGAAGTTCTGTCATATTCAATACGTATTTTTGCAGTTTCTTATCCGATGTGATCCGATTTAAAAACCGTTCGATGACAGGCAATGCTTCTGTTTCATGACCGTAAGCATGCACGCGGTCATTTTCAACTGCCGTTGTTGCCGGTTTTCCAAAGTCATGGCACATCGCGGAGATCATAAAATTCAAAGGTGCTGTGGCATAAGGCCGAAGCAATGCAGCCTGATCGATCACCTGCATCGTATGTTCCCAGACATCTCCTTCCGGATGATGATCCGGATCCTGCTGAATGCCGATAAGCGCTTCCAGTTCAGGAAACCAGACGGAAAGCTGATGCATTTTCCGCAGGTTCCGGAAAAAAAGTGAAGGTCTTTCGGACTTCAGCAGCGCTTTCTCCAGTTCTGTAATGATGCGTTCACCGGGGATTCCTGTTACGTCGATGGTTCCGGCGAGTTCGATCGTATCTTTCGTGATACCGAAATTAAATCTTGACGCAAATTGAGCAGCTCGAAAAACGCGCAGAGGATCTTCTGAAAATGTTTCATCATTCACATGGCGGATAAGATGCCGTTTGATATCGTTTATCCCCCCGAAAAAATCCAGAATTTCATCTGTAAGGACATCCTGCATCAACGCATTCATTGTGAAATCCCTGAGTACCGCAGCCTTTTCGTATCCGATAAAAGGATCAACGGATTCTTCAAAATTCTTATATCCCTGTCTTGCTGCTTTTTCTGCACGCGGCACTGAGATATCAATATCGAAATGCTGCAGTCCGAAAATACCAAAACCGGCTCCCATTTTCGTACTTTTACCCAAAGAATCGAGAATTTTTTTCAGCTCCGGAACAGGAATACCATGAACTTCGATATCAATATCTTTATTTTCCTTTCCAAGAATTTGGTCCCGAACATATCCTCCCACATAGAAGGTTCTGCCTCCTGCATCCGATACAGCGGCAGCAATTTTTTGAGCCATTTCCTTGTTTTTATCGGACATCCGGTTCCTCAATTTCTCTGCTTGCGGAGCAGAATCGTTTGCCTTTATATGGATAAGATGTTTTTCAGAACAGGAAATCAGTCTCTGATGTCCTGAGGCCCGACGACGCGTATGATGCCTGCGTTGCGGATCATTCGTTCGCAGATCGGGCACGGGCTGCATTCGGTCATTTCGACGAAGCCTTCGCCCTCTTTGTATTCTTTTCCTGCAAGATAAAGCGTTGCTCCGATCATGCGGCTCCTGGAGGTGGACAGCATGGCGTTCTGTTCCGCGTGGACCGCGGCGCAGTCACCGTAATTTCCGGAGTTATGTTCGACATTCAGCCGCGGACATTTTTCATAAACGTCACAGCAGTTCGGTTCGCCTCTGGCCGCACCGTTGTATCCGGTCGCGATGATCTCATCGTCCCTTACGATAACGCAGCCATACTGCCTTTTGAGACACGTGCTGCGGGATGAGACACTTTGAGCGATATTGACATAATACTGGTCTTTTGAGATGCGTTTCATGAGTTTATCTCCCGGCGGTTTCTTTTGTAATATGCACTTATATATATAAGAGCTGTCCTTTGTATGAGCATATACGATCGAAGAATGTTCTTATACAGGGCTAGGCAGGCCCCGCCTGTATTCTATTCTATCATTTTCAATGCGGATCGGGGAAAATCCGGTTTTTCGTCAGCACTTTCTTCGGGTGTCGGATTCAGTTTTATCAATCCGCGGCTGTCCGGGAATGGTCCTGCGGTGGCGGAAGATCCGGATCCGGCCCGGTCACCGGAAGCTTTGTTTGCATTCATCCGCCGATTTTATGCATTTCATTACGGGACAGAAGTCCCAACGATTTCGGGACGGTCCTTTTCAGGTATAATCAAATTACCGGATCTTTCGGACAGGTTCAATATGGATCAATACAGGATGATGTTGATCCTGCAGGTATCTAATAAAGCAGGGAAATTCCGGCTGCACCCCAAAAACAGCGGTTGGCCGTTTACAGCAATGGACTTGTTTATATGTTCAAAAGCAAGTGGCGGAGGCATCCCGCATCGTATGTCCCTCCTCCGAGTGCGGATCACTGAATGACAGTCCGGAATCGAAAGAACGGATGCTTTTTATCCTGTATGTCAGATCCGGACCGGCGTATTATTGCAAAAGGATTTCGGAGTAAAATTCTCGAAGACATCAGAAAAACGGCAGCATTGGCTGCCATAAGATAATGAGGTGAAAAAATGGAATTCAAAGAAGTTGTAAAGTCCCGCTATTCCTGTAAGAAATACTCCGCCCGTCAGGTCGAACCGGAAAAGCTTCAGGCAATTCTGGAAGCCGGCCGGCTGGCCCCGACGGCAAAAAACCTGCAGGAACAGCATGTATATGTGCTGCAGTCTGCGGACGCGCTTGCAAAAATTGACGCCGTCACTCCATGCAGGTACGGCGCTCCGACAGTCCTTGTTGTTGCGTTTGACAGCAGCAATGTCTTTACCTATCCCGGCGGAAAACGCGATTCCGGCGCGGAGGATTCCGCGATCGTCGCCACACATATGATCCTTGCAGCTGCGGATGAAGGGATCGACAGCTGCTGGGTCAATTTCTTTGACCCTGAAAAGCTCGCAGAGATTCTCGGCCTTCCGGAAAATGAGGAAGTCCTGATGGTGATGGATCTTGGGTACGCGGCAGAAGGGGCCGGACCGCTTCCGAATCACACCAGCCGCAAAGCACTGGAGGAAACAGTCTCCTATATGTGAGCATCAGGCCTTTTCCCCGGCATGACCGTTTAGTGCAGACAGTAAACCGGCACTTCGCCCCGTTTATGGGCGGAGGGCCGGTTTTTTGATAAATGATCGCGGGATCTTTCACCGTTAACGTCAGAACAGAACGTTTTTCTCCGAAGGTGCATTTTCGGCGATCTTTCGTCCGTTTTTGAATGAGTACAGAACAACAGAGTCTTTCGTCAGCGCTTCGAAATAATTCTCGGCGTCAAGGACGATAAAGCTGGCCGGTTTATTCACCGCGATACCGTAATGATCGGAAATATGCAGTGTTTTGGCTGCGTTGTGCGTGATCAGTTTATATGAATCCATGATTTCTTCATAGCCCATCATCTGGCATACGTGCAGTCCGAGGAACACAACATCCCGGAGGCTGCCGTTCCCCATCGGATACCATGGATCATTGATATCATCATGGCCGAAGGACACATTGATCCCCTCTGCCAGCAGTTCCTTCACTCTTGTGATCCCTCTCCGCTTCGGGTATGTATCGATCCTTCCCTGCAGATGCGTATTGACCAGTGGATTGGCGACAAAATTGATCCTGCTCATTTTCAGCAGC
>CADBKS010000149.1 GCA_902795255.1 uncultured Chloroflexota bacterium | reverse complement strand
CGTTGATCCTGCCTGCTGTGCGGGCGTAACACCGGAAAAGCACCGGGCGGCGCTGGAGACCATGCGCTCCTGCCAGATCGAGATCCCGTGACCGCTGTACCGGCAGCCAGCCCGGATGCGCAGGAACCCGGAAGGACCTGCGGCCTGCGGAGAAAATATCAAGCAGATCGATTACAAGAATGTGTCGGATCTGCACTGAAAAGTACAATGCTGATCTTTGCACAGGAGATCAAAGGTACCCATCATAATATTAGGATGAGTATCATTATGGGTGTGGGAATAAAAACAAAATTGTCGACCCTGACACAATAAACGGGGTGCCGGGGCCGACGGGTGAGCGAAGCTCAGCCCGATCGGCCCCGGCTAATATAACCTGGCGCGGCAAACTGCTTTTGCAAACACACGAGCGATCGTGCCGCGCCATGCGAAGCACTCACTTTCGATTGCCATGTACATATCAAAGAGAGCTATTATATGAGGAGAGAACTGAAATGAAGGGTATGAAACCTGCTGCTGACAATCCCGCGATGGTTATGGATCTTTATGAACTGACCATGGCGAACGGTTATTTTCTTGATCCGGACGTGAAAAATACAAAGGTTGCCTTTGACGTATTTTTCCGCAGGATCCCGGATGGGGGCGGTTTTGCTGTCTTTGCCGGGCTGGAACAGATCGTTGAATACATCACCAACATGCATTTTGAAAAGGATGACGTGGACTATCTCCGCAGTCTGAACCTTTACAGTGATGAATTTCTGAACTATCTGGAGACATTCCGCTTTCACGGTGACGTGTATGCTTTTGAAGAAGGGTCTGTGATGTATCCGAACGAACCGGTCATCACGATCGTGGCAGACATCGTCGAAGCACAGATCGTCGAAACGGAGATCCTCGCCCAGTTCAATCATCAGTCCCTGATCGCCACCAAAGCCCAGCGTGTTGTCCACGCGGCTGACGGGCGGATCGTTTCCGACTTCGGGGCCCGCCGTGCCCATAACAATGACGCTGCCGTCTTCGGTGCGCGTGCCTGTGCTATCGGCGGTGTGCACGGAACCGCGACTGTCCTTTCCGGTCAGAAATTCGGCATCCCGGTGAGCGGCACCATGGCGCATTCCTGGGTGATGTTCTTCGATGATGAACTGCAGGCTTTCCGTAAATTCGCGGAACGCTATCCGGACAACTGCGTTCTGCTGGTGGATACCTATGACGTTATGGGTTCCGGTGTGCCGAACGCAATCAAGGTTTTCACGGAAATGCGGGAAAAAGGGATCCACTCAAAGAACTTCGGGATCCGGCTGGACAGCGGTGACCTTGCCTATCTGAGCAAGAAAGCCCGGAAAGCGCTGGATGATGCCGGCTTTCAGGAAGCCCGCATCGTCATATCCAACAGCCTGGATGAATACTCCATCACCTCTATTCTGAAGCAGGGCGGCCCGGTGGATGTTTTCGGTGTCGGTGAGCGGATGATCACTGCCAAATCCGAACCGGTCTTCGGCGGTGTGTATAAACTTTGTGCGGTGAAGTCCGGCGAGGAATGGGAGCCGCGCATCAAGATCTCCGACACTGTCGAAAAGACTACCAACCCGGGGCTCAAAGATGTCTACCGGATCTATGATGAGGAAGGCCGCGCAGTCGCGGATCTGATCACCAAGAAGGGCGAAACACTTGACCTTTCCGTTCCCTATCACTTTATTTCACCGGAACGGCCCTGGAAGAAATATACTTATAAGAACTGCACCGCGAAGCTGATGCAGAAGCCCGTGGTCCTGAACGGAAAGCGTACGTTCGAAACGGAAGCGGTTTCCGATATTGCGGCCCGGGTCAAACATCAGCTGCAGCATGAAATCTGGGTGGAAGAGCAGCGTTTCGAAAACCCGCATCTGCACTTTCTGGATATGAGCCCTGCTTATTACGAGATGAAGATGCACATGCTCAGCCGCTCCTGACAGCATGACCCGGTTTGAAGTAAGGATATTGGAAATACGATGAGTGAATACAGTTTTAACGCGGAAGCTGTCCGTGACAACCTGGTTCAGGGTGTAAAAGACCTGGCACGGGAACAGCATTTTACAAAGGTCGTCATCGGGATCTCCGGCGGCAAGGATTCTACGGTCTGCGCAGCGGTCTGCGCGCGGGCACTGGGTAAGGAAAACGTGTACGGTGTGATGATGCCGGACGGTGAACAGAAGGATATCAGCGACAGCATCGAAGTCTGTGAGCGGCTCGGGATCAACTGCAAGACCGTCAATATCGGGAAAATGCACACGGCCCTCCATGAGGCGCTGCGTTTTGATGATCCGGCTGAAGGGGAGTTCCCGGTTTCCTTTGATAAAGAGAGCAATGTGAATGTCGGCCCCCGCCTGCGGATGACGACCCTGCGCTATATTGCCCAGTTTCTGGGCGCACGTCTGGTCGGTACAGGCAACCTTTCCGAAAGTACGGTGGGGTACTGCACCAAAGACGGCGATACCTCCTGTGATTTTGCCCTGCTGCTCGGTCTGACAAGTGTCGAAGTGGTCAAAGTCGGGCTCACGCTTCCCGAACTCCCGCGCCATCTGGTCGAAAAGACTCCGACCGACGGCCTTTCCGGGATGAGCGACGAGGAGAAAATGGGCCTTTCTTATCAGGATATCCATGCCTATATCCGGAACGGCAGCTGCGGAAACGCGGAAACAGACGCGAAGATCCGGGCGAAGGAAGCCGGTTCCGCTCATAAACGGAACAAGCCTCCGGTGATCGATCCCTTCAGGGGGCTTTGCTGATGAGACGCTCGCTTGCTTTTTTCGGCGCTTTCAACCCGCCGACCCGCGCCCATATCGATCTGGCTGCCTATGCCATGAAGGCCACCGGACGGGATGATGTCATCTATGTTCCTTCCAAAACGGAATACATCCGTTACGAACAAAAGAAGGATTACGCTTTCAGTGATGAAAGCCGTCTTATGATGCTGGCCCGGATCGCACAGAACCGGCCCTGGATGCGCTATACGGATATCGAAATGCAGCAGAGCCGGCAGCCGAAAACCTACCGGACGCTGTGTGCGCTGCGGGACCGGGGGGAGAATCCTTCCCTTTTGCTGGGCGCGGACAAGCTGAATGAGCTGGAACATGAATGGCAGTTCATTCCGGAGATCGCTTCTGAGTTCGGGATCGTCTGCCTGGGCAGGAGCGGGATCGACTGTGAAGGGATCATCCGGAACGATCCGTTCCTGAGTTCCCTAAATATCGAGCTCGTTACCCCTCCGGCCGAGTATAAGGATATTTCTTCGACACGTGCACGTCAGTGTCTTTTCCACATCACGCAGATGGCCGGTGAGCTGAGGGATATCCTGCCGCCGGAGCTGATGAATATCCCGTCGGAAGTGCTGATGAAATAAAAAAGGGCGCGGGAAGCGCCCTTTTCTACTATAAGAGTTCACTTTGATATGCAGATGGCAATCGGAAGAGAGTGCTTCGCAAGGCGCGGCACGGTCGCTCGTTTATCTGCATAAGTGTCTTGCCGCGCCTGGTTTTTATAGCCGGGGCCGATCGGGCTGGCCTAACGGCCACCCGTCGGCCCCCTGCTTCGCAAGGTACGGGCTTCGCCCGATTGTATTCGAAGCAGGAGCTTCGCCCCCCAGTTAATGTGCCTGAGACGACAATTTTATTACTGTATCCGAGGCTCTAAATGAGACTCACCCGTATATAACGTCGGGTACCTGTTAGGATCGTTCGGTATTGATGTGAGCCCGACAGTCGGAAGTGAGTGCTTCGCACATGGCGCGGCCCGGGCGTTCATGTGTTTGCATAATCCGCCGGACGCGCTGGGTTTTATTAGAGAGGCCGATCGGGTAATGTGCCGGAGACGACAGATTTATTTGTTCCTGCAGCTTTTTGTTTGACTCATACGAGAACAGAAGCGGATGCCTGTTGCTTTCCGTTGGTACTGATTTCGATGCGCAAATTACGGTTGGAGCTAGACGAGTCTTATGACCGGATGATCGTTGATGATCGTTTTCCCGGTCCGGATGTCGGATGCGGTGACGGTCAGCATTTTGTTTTCGCTGATCCCGAAACTTACCTCAAAACAGGGCTCTCCCCCTGCAGCGGGCTGATCTGTGCACAGAAAGAGCGGGTTTTGCTCATTTACCCAGAAAAGCTGTTCGGAGCGGACTTCATCATCCGTCAGCGGCATCACATGGACCGATCCGTCCGTATCAAAAAAGATCTCGTTCCCTTCTCCTGAACGCCCCGTTTCTTCCCTGATTTCATAGAGCGCAATGCCGAAGCGGGTCTGCCCGTCCCAGGCGGCTTTGAGTTTCATGCCGCGGGTGATCTGTTTTTCGGGATATGGGGTTCCTTTCCGGATCAGCGGCCGGAAGGTGTAGTTCCCGGTGCCCGGGTCAACTGTGCGGATGGCATAATCATGCTGGATAAAGTCATAGATATGCATTCCTCCGGCGATCACGGCCGCTCCGCGGGCGACCGCGCCAAGGGGCTCTCCCTGTATGACGCTTTCGGCCGGGAATCTGCTTTCCAGAAATTTCCGAACCGCGGGGATCAGGCAGGAGCCGCCGACCGGTACGACCGCGGTCAGTTCCGTACTGACGAGCCCGTGATCCTCTGCGGTACGGACTGCTTCGCTGATCACGGCGTCCAGCGTGCTGAACAGGCCGTGTGACCGGAAAAGCTCCTCAAGTTCTTCACGGGTCATCGTGAAGGACCGGTCCGAAAAAAAGCTGAATTCCGCCGCTTCACGGGCGGAAAGCTCTGTTTTGAACCTTTCACAGTAGGTCAGCAGTTCCCCCGAGCAGCTGCGGACCCGGGGATCATTTTCCGAAAGTCCGAGGCGCTTCAGTGCCTCCTCATAAAGCCAGCGGTCCAGCGTCATTCCTCCGGTGCTGCTGCCGGCCTTGCCGAGGACACGGCAGGCCCGGCCGTCCGCAGTGCTGTCTTCCATAACGGAGACGCAGACTGCCTGGAGGGTGCTGCCTCCGAAATCGACAGTCAGGATCGTGCTGCCGGGATGGAGACTCAGGCCGTATCCTGCGGCAGCCGCGCTGGCTTCATCGATCAGCCGGATATGCATGTTTTCCGGACTGTGCATTCCTTTCAGAAGCCATTCGCTGTAATATTCAAATGATTCGACAGGGACGCTGATGATCAGTTCATCCGGGTGTTCGGGAAGCGCGGAAAAAGCTGCCGCGCATATAGCCTGCAAAAAATCCTCCGCTGCCCGGTGCGCGTCGATCCGCAGACCGCCGGCCCGCAGGGAATACGGGCTCCTAAGGCTGATGTAGCGCTTCATCCAGCGGAAAAGCCGGCTGTCCGCTGATGCTTTGGTAAAAACCTGATCCCCGATGAAAAAACGCCCGTCAGGCTCATATGCGATGAGCGACGGGATCAGAAAGGACCCTTCCGCGCTGAAGCCGGGAACCGTGAGGATCCGGGCTTCCTGTTCCTGCCCGTTCCATACAGCCAGAACAGTGTTGGAGTTTCCGAAATCGACAGCAGCTTTACTGGCCATTGTAAGGAAGGTCATTGAGCAGGCGCCAGACACGGTCCAGCGCTTTCAGGGCGGAAAGGTTCCGGACTGTCCAGCCGTAGTGCTGCAGGTCATCTCCCGCAAAGTTGCACAGGCTGACGTCGTCCGCGGTCGGGTGTACATCCCCGGGACGCAGTCCGTTGTTGGGCAGCGCGCTCATCGGACGCCAGAGGTTCCAGAGCGGGACCCCGAACTCCTGCGCGATTTTTGCTGTGATCGTATTGAAACTGCCGTCGCCTTCAATGTCATCCGCCTTTGTGAAGAGGATCGGGACGATCTTCCGCGCGAGGGTCTTTTCCACCAGGGAGCGGAGATGTTCCTCATAAAGCTCTTTGCCCAGGAGAGCGTCATTGGTTCCGAAACCGATAAAGGCGATCGAGGGCGTGAAAAGGCGGTATTCACAATTCAGGGCGGATTCATACGGCCAGCAGACATCGTCGTCATACCAGTGGTAGACGTCCATATCATAGGCGGTCGCACCGTTTTTGGCCGCGCGGGTATAACGCGAGAAGGACCACTGAAAATGTTCGATCGTCTCCTGAAGGTATTCATAGGGGCCCAGCACGTAACCGGTGTCGATCCCGGAGTCAAAACAGCCGAAAAAGGAAGGCATGACAGTGTTGCTGTCCCCGACTTTGGAGAAGCGGTTCGGGTCGTTCCCCTCGCTGATGCCCTCAAAATACAGGGCTTTGATCTCCGGTGAAACAGATTCCGGAAGCTCCGGCCAGGTTTTCCATGCTGCCGGATCCGGAAGCGGTGTGGGAGAGGGCTCTGCGGTCGGAACTGCTGTCGGTTCTTCCGTGGGCAGTGCTGTCGGTGTCGGATCGGGAGGTTCTGTCGGAAGCGCTGCGGAGACCGCGGTTTCCGTTTCATGAGCCGATTCGGTCATCCGGGCACGGACCTCATTTTCCCGTTTCTGATTAAACAGCAGAAAGAGCCCGATCAGGACCCCTGCGGAAAGGATCGGAACTGCGATCCGGAAAAAAATACGGCTGTTTTTCACGGTGCCGCCTTACAGGATCTTTAGCATCCAGATCTCTTCGACGATCAGTCCGACGATCAGTCCGAAGACCGCGCCTGCGTAAACCTGTCTGGGCGTATGGCCGATGACTTCCTTGAGTGTTTCTTCGGAAAGTGGCTGCCCGTTGAAAAGCTCCCGCAGGATCTGGTTGATCCGCTGGGCGTGAAGTCCGGACTGCCAGCGGACGTTCGCGGCATCATAAAGGACGATGATGGCAAATACCGCCGAGACGGCAAAAACCTCGCTGTTGAAGCCCGCGCGCATCCCGGTCACAAGGCTCAGGGAGCAGACAAAAGCGGAGTGGGAACTGGGCATCCCGCCGGATGCAAAGATCTGGACCGGATCCCATTCCCGGTACATTAGATAATGGAAAAGCGGTTTGAGCAACTGGGCCAGGGCCATCGCGATCAGCGCCGCGATCAGGGCATGATTTTCGAGAATGGATCCCATTTTCAGTTCTGCTCTCCGGTTTCGGTACCGCGGAGGTTTTTGAGTTTCAGCTCCGCGTTTTCCAGCATCTTCCGGCACTGTTCGACAGCCTTCTGCCCCTCTTCAAAAGCCTTCAGGGCAGCTTCCAGGTCCATGCTTTCGGTTTCCAGTTTACTGACGATCGATTCCAGTTTTTTGTATTCGGTTTCAAAAGTTTCCTGTGTTTTTTCTTCACTCATTGCTGTATCCTCCTAATCCACATGTGCGGATCTTTCTCCGTCATGGAAGCGGATGTCGATCCGGTCGCCGCTCTGCAGTTCATCGGCCGAGGAGATAACGCTCTCCCCGCGCCGGATGAACGCATAACCGCGCTTCATGATATTCTCGGGGTTGAGCGCGAGCAGCCGCATTTCAAGCGCCGCAAGCGCGTTCTTCCTTTTGTCGAAGTAAGTCCTTTGGT
>CADBKS010000148.1 GCA_902795255.1 uncultured Chloroflexota bacterium | reverse complement strand
CCCTGCGCTATATGTTCGCCGCCTGGCGGGAATACCTGGAAGCAGCTTACACGGAAGCGGAAACACGCTGGGGCAGCTTTGACCGTTATATCCGGGACGGTCTTCATATCACCGATGAAGAACGGGCGGAATTACGGAATATTTATCTGGAGTGAGCGATGCCGCGGATCCTGGTAACTGATGATGAAGAGGATATCCGCCGCCTGATCTGCCGGTACGCGGAACATGAAGGATATGAGACCGTCGGCGCGGCGAACGGTGCCGAAGCAGTTGAAGCCTGCCGGAAAGAGGACTTTGACGTGATCGTCATGGACATCATGATGCCGGAGATGGACGGGTTTGCCGCGACCCGGCAGATCCATGAATTCAAGGATATCCCGGTCCTGATGCTTTCCGCCCGCGGTGCGGAATATGACAAGCTGACCGGCTTTGAAGTCGGAGCGGATGACTATGTCACCAAACCTTTCTCCCCGAAAGAGCTGATGGCCCGCCTGAATGTGATCATAAAGCGCCATGCAAAAGACGCCGCGGGAACAGAGAAGAAAACTATACTCATGGAATTCGGCGGACTGTCGATCGATACACAGGGCCGGGTCGTTTATCTGGACGGTGAACCTACGGAACTCACCGCCAAAGAGTTTGACCTGCTGCTTTATCTGGCACAGCACAAAGGCGTCGTGATGACCCGTGAACAGATCCTGAGCAGCGTCTGGGGGTACGAATACTTCAGTTACGACCGGACCGTGGACTGGCAGATGAAACTGCTCCGGAGCAAGCTGGGCAAATACCGGGACCTGATCCGGACGATCCGCGGCGTGGGATATAAATTTGATGCATAAAACACAAACTTTCCGTTCCAAACTCTGGACCTATTTCATCGTTTTCGCGGCCATCATACTGTCCCTGCTGTGGATCCTGCAGACGGTATTTCTGCAGCAGTTTTACAATGATATGATGATCCGGAACATCCGCTCCGCGGGAGACCGTATCGCCGGATCCAGCCGGGAAGACGACCTGCCGGATGTGATCGACCGGATCACGATCGAAGATTCCCTGCTCGTTTACATAACGGATGAAGACGGTAATGTGATCTTCAGCTCGGATTCCTTATCGCCCTATTTCACGCAGATGTCCCGCTTCGGCATGGGCTCCGGCATGATGGGTATGGGCAGAGGCATGGGCAGAATGATGTCGGACAGGAACTTCGATGAAAACGATGGTCCCCGAATGGGAATGTACCGCGGTCTGCCGGATGATTACGATCAGTTCCTTACCCGTCTGAGCGGAAGCGGGACCGGGAGCGTCGGGTATACTTCCGGGAACCACTATATTTACGGAAGGTATATCACGCTGGAGGATGATGACGATGAGCCGGCAGTCCTTTACGTTTCCGGACAGCTGGACGCGGTCGGCGCAGCCGCTTCCATCATCCGCATGATCCTGCTCTGGGTCACGCTGCTTTCCCTGGTGATCGCTTTTGTGATCGCATGGCTGATCGCCCGCCGCTTCTCCAAACCGGTCGACCAGCTTACCGAACAGGCAAAGATGCTGGGCGGAGAACATTATGAAGAGCACTTTCAAAAAGGTTTCTGCAGGGAGCTGGACGAACTGAACGATTCGCTTTCGGAGTCCACGGCAAAACTGAGTGAAGCAAGAAATTACCAGAAAGAGCTGCTGGCCAATGTCTCCCATGACCTGCGCACACCGCTCACCATGATCAAAGGTTACGCGGAGATGGTACGGGATATCTCCTGGGAAGATGAGGAACAGCGGAATACGGATACCGGGATCATCATCAAAGAAGCCGACCGCCTGACCGCACTGGTCAACGAGATCCTTGAATATTCGCGCCTGCAGGAAAAAGATCAGAAACAGGCCTTCGGTGAGGTCGATCTCAGCGCCCTGACCGAAGAGGTGATCATCCGCTTTGAGCCTCTTTTTGCCAAAGAAGGCGGAACGATCGAACGGGAAATCGCTCCCGGCTGCACCGTACGGGGAAACGCGGAAATGCTGGAGCGCGCGGTCTACAACCTGATCGATAACGCCATCCGCCACAGCGGTGAGGATAAACGCATTACCGTGGCGGTCCGGAATGGAGAAACTGTCGAGCTGGAGGTTCGGGATTACGGTTCCGGGATCGACCCTGCAGAGCTGGGGCACATCTGGGAAAAATATTATACAAACCGGCAGCGCGGAAACAAAGGCGTTTCGGGGCTCGGTCTTGCGATCGTAAAACAGATCGCCTTACTTCACGGCGCGGAAGTCAGCGCCGAAAGCAGTCCCGGAGAAGGAAGCGTATTCCGTTTCAGCATTGACAAAACCGGCTTCCCGGGGCTGCAGAAAAAACAGCTGTAAAATCGGCAAAGGTACCTGATAATGATGATTTTCAGAGGAAAATAATGGGCATTCAGATCGAAACCGTCAGAACCAACACATTCGAAATGAATTATTTTCATTTCGGAACCGGAGAGAAACCATTCGTGATCCTTCCGGGACTGAGCCTGAAAAGCGTAATGAGCGCTGCCGACGCCATCGCTGAGGCATACCGGAAATTCACGAAAGAATATACAGTTTATGTGATGGACCGCAGGGCACAGCTGCCGCCCGTGTATCCGATCCGGGATATGGCACGGGACACAGCCCTGGCGGTCAGCACGATCGGTCTGCAGCACATCTTTCTTTTCGGCACATCACAGGGCGGCATGATCGCCCAGTGCATCGCGGCGGATCATCCGGATCTTGCCGCCAAACTGGTGCTGGGCTCGACCGCCGCACGTACTCCGGAGCATTCCGCCGAAGTCGTCCGGAACTGGATCCGCCTGGCCGGGGAAGGGAAAACCACCGAACTGAACCGGAATTTCGCCGAAATGGTATACACGGAGAATTTCTTCCGTCAGTACAAAGACCTGATCCTGGCTGCAGGGGAAGGCGTGAGCAATGAGGACCTGGAACGCTTCATGATCCTGGCCCGGGGCATTGAGAGATTTGATATCACCGGAGACCTGCACCGGATCAGCTGTCCCGTTCTGGTACTCGGTGCCGGAAAAGACAGGATCTTCGGGCCTGAAGCATCCGAGGAAATTGCGGAAAAAATCGGCTGCAGCTGTTATATTTACAAAGAATACGGGCATGCCGTCTATGACGAAGCCCCGGACTATCAGGACCGGATCCTGGAATTTCTGAAAGAATAAAGCTCCGGTATTTCCGGGAGAAAACCGCTGATCCGCACAAAAAGATCCGGCTGAGCATTCAGCCGGATCTTTTTTGTGAGAGGTATTGCTGCTTATCTCTATCTGCCGGAGCGGCAACCGCAGCCGCGGCCGCGGCCTGAGCGGGAACCATTCATCCGGGAATATTCCCGAGCGGTGCCGGTATCGGTACCCTTTTCATTCCCGATGCAGTTTCCGGTGCCGGTCTCCGTACATCTTTCATTTCCGGGGCAGTTACCGGATTCGGTTCCGGTGCATCCTTCATTTCCGTTGCAGTTACCGGTGTACGTGCCGGTGCACCCTTCATTTCCAATGCAGTTTCCGCTGCAGCCGCCGCAGTTATTCTCATCCGTACAGCTGCCGTTTGTTTCATCAAGATAAGGACAGTTCTGACAGCCCCGGCCGTCTTCGGCATCCGTGAACCTGCCGTATCCCCTGCAGCCCTGGCGGCGGGAGTTCATATTCCGGCAGCCGCTCTGTGAATTTTCACCCGTTCCGCAGTATCTTTCATAATACGAATCGCTGTTCTCCTCATCCGTATCCAAAACATTCCATGAGCGGCCGTCATCTTTATTCGGGGCGGCTGATGTTTCCGCACCGCCGTTTTCCGTGCCGGATCTTCCGCGTTCCGCGGATCTCAATTTATAAAGCGCAGAACCGGCCGGCGTACTGTTCTCAGCCAGGGCCGGGAAAGCAAGTGACAACAGGATCAGGACTGCGGTAAAAATCAAAACTGTTTTCGTGAAATGGTTCCGTTTCATCAATTTCAGCTCCTTTCTGTATATATCCAAATTATATGCCCGGAACCCCGATCTGTTTGTGGAAATTCTGTGGAATCTTTCCGAACAGGGGGCGGGAGCCGTAACTCTTTGACGTGAAAGGAGTTTTGCGCTAAAATAACAGTATGGAAAAAAGGATCCTGATCTATGGTGCGGGCGGTCATTCAAAGACCGTCATTTCTCTGCTGCGTTTGCTGAACTGGAATATTACAGGCATTATTGATGACGCTGTCGCTCCCGGAACAGCCGTGTCCGGGGTCAAAGTGCTCGGGAATGCGGATCTTCTCCCGAAACTCCGGGCAGACGGGGTCACCTGTGCCGTAAACGCAGTCGGCGGGATCGGAAATTATTCAGTCCGCTGGAGAATTTTTGAAAAGCTCCGGGCGCTTGATTTTTCCTTCCCGACACTGATCCACCCTTCCGCTTTCATTGAAGATACCGCCGTTCTTGCGGACGGGATCCAGGTACTAGCACAAAGCTATATCAGTTCCGAAAGCAGCATTGAGTTCGGAACGCTGATCAACGCGGGAACGGTCATTTCCCACGACGGATGCATCGGCCGCTGCGTAAACCTGTCTCCGGGAGCTCTGCTCGCCGGCCAGGTGACCGTGAAAGATTTCGCGCAGATCGGCATGGGGGCCACTGTCAACCTCGGTGTGACAGTGGGCACCGCCGCCAGGATCGGCAACAGCGCCGTAGTCAAGGGAGACGTACCCGATAACGGCAGAGTCTACGCAGGCGCTGTCTGGCCCCCGCTCTCAGCCCACAAGATCGATCCGGCAGACAGAAATTTACGCAGATTGGCATAAGAGGGACTGTCAGGTGTTCAGACGGCAAAACAACAATAACAACAGCAGCACCAGTTCCTCCGGACAGACCGGCGCGGCAGCGATCGAGCGGGTCACCTCTGTTCTGGGGCCCGGGATCAACTGGCGCGGCAGTCTGCGCGGAGCAGGCGGTGTGCGGATCGAAGGCACCTTTGAAGGCGATATGCAGATCCGCGGGATGATCGTCGTCGGAGAAACCGGACGTGTGACCTGTATGAATATGCGGGCAAATACCATCGTGGTAGAAGGCACGGTCCGCGGCAATATCACCGCCGAAAAACTGGAGATCCGGTCCACCGGCCGTGTATGGGGAGATGTCAGCGTGATCAGTTTCTCGACCGAAGACGGCGCGTTTCTGCGCGGCCAGGTCCGAATGGAAGAAAAGGTCGTGATCGAACAGCAGACCGATACCCCGCAGGGAACAGCGCCTCAGCAGCAGATGCCTCCCGCCGGTCAGGGCGGAACCTATTTCCAGAGATAATAACCCAGCAAACGGAGAATTATGGATTTTAATCAGAAGATCAGTGTACCGATGTCCCTTCCGGACATTACGGATAAAGAACGAAATGCGGTCGCCGACGTTATGGCAACCAGCTACCTCAGTATGGGGCCTTACGTGCAGGCCTTTGAAAAGGCCTTTACAGACTTTACGGGAGCACGCCACGCCATCGCGGTCAATTCCGGCACCGCGGGCCTTCACCTTTGCGTAAGGGCTGCCGGATGGGAAGACGGGGACCGGGTGATCACCACCCCCTTTTCTTTCGTATCTTCCACCAACGTCCTGCTTTACGAACGGATCACACCGGTTTTTGTGGACGCGGAACCGCTGACCGGAAATATCGACCCTGCACAGCTGAAACAGGCGGTAAAGGACCTCAATACTTCCGAATCTGCCGCCGCAAAGTGGCTTCCGCCGAAAGGCAGCATGCCGGACGGAAAACTGAAAGGGATCCTGGCCGTGGATGTTTTCGGACAGCCCGCCGATTTTGACGCGATCCGCGAAGCAGCCGAACCGTACGGGCTTCCGGTCATCGAAGATGCCTGCGAAGCGCTCGGAGCCCTTTACAAGGGCCGCCCTGCCGGTATGCTGGGCGACGCCGGTGTTTTCGCCTTTTACCCGAACAAACAGATCACAACGGCAGAAGGCGGCCTGGTCGTCACGAACGATGATGAGGCGGCCGGCATGATCCGTTCCATGCGCAACCAGGGACGCGCTGAAGGCGACACCTGGCTGGCCCACACTTATCTCGGATACAATTACCGCATGGATGAGATGAGCGCAGCCCTCGGGACCGCTCAGATGAGCAGGATCGATCAGCTGATCCGAAACCGCGCACAGGTCGCCGCCTGGTATGGGGAAGAGTTATCCGACATTGATGCAATCGAATTGCCGTACACAGCACCGACCACCACACGGGACAGCTGGTTCGTTTACGTGATCCGGCTGAAAGATGCGGACCGTCGGGATGATGTCTCCCGGAAACTCAAAGCACTGGGAATTCCTGTCCGCCCTTACTTCTCGCCGATCCATCTCCAGCCCTACATGCAGAAGAAATTCGGCTATGAACCCGGTATGTATCCGGTGACCGAAGATCTCGGGAAACGCGGGCTCGCGATTCCTTTCTCCGGAAAAATGACGCGCGAACAGGTCATAAAAGTCGGGGAAGCCCTGCGTCAGATCCTTTAAAGCGGCAGAAAAAGAACACCGATGAAAAAAAAGGCTGCATTTACCTATGATCCGTCCCGCGGAAAAGGTATCCTTTTTTTTCTGGCTGTCTGCGGTGCATTGACCGCACTGGAAATACTGCTGGTCAGGACTTTCGGCGGAACGAAAGTCGGCCTGCAGTTTTTTCTTTTGCTCATAGCGATGGTCATCACCGGCATACCGCTGATCTTTCTGCTTTACCGTTTTTACAGTCTTATTTTCTCCGCATACCGGCTGGAACGGGACGGTCTTCACATCCAGTGGGGCCCCCGTTCGGAGGTCATCCCGCTGAATGCCATTGAATGGATCCGGACTCCGGCGGAAATGACCACAGATGTGCCGTGGTCCGTACTGCCGATGCCCGGCGCCTACCTGGGCACAGTCTCCGCGGGCGAACAGCTCACCTTCGAGTTCCTCGCTTCCGACATGAGCAAAATGCTGTTTCTGGGAACACCGCGGTATATCTACGTGATCTCGCCACGGGATCCGTCCGCATTTCTGAACGGATTTGAAAGGATCCTGCAGATGGGATCTCTTGAAAATGAAGAGTGGGTCACGGAAAGGCCTGTCGAATGGCTGCTGGATGCATGGGCGGACATTCCCGGACGCATCTCATGGGCTCTGTCCGTGTTCTTCCTGATCTGCCTTTATATCTGGGTCGGGCTCCGTTTTCAGACAAACACCATGCTTCGCGGCGCGTTCACACCCATGGGGCTGCCAGCCGAAGGCTCTGCAGGGATGAACGCTGTGGCACTCCCCATAGCCGCTACTGCGGTGTGGATCCTCGGCACCATACTGGGGCTCCTGATCTTCCGGCGCTGGAAAAAACAGAATATTGCTGAACTTGTCTGGGGAGCATCTGCGGCTTCCGTGCTGCAGTTTCTGATCGCCATTATGGATCCTGTAAAGAAAAAAAACGAAAGAAAACCGCTTGCGTATACCGCTGTACTGATCCCGCTTGCCGCATTTGTCCTGCTTTCATACGGGATGCTGCTGAAAAAGCTCGGTTTTTACTGGGATGACTGGCCATATGTCTGGACACGGCTCGAACTGGGATACCACGGGCTTCTCCGCCATTTCAGCTTCAGCCGGCCGGTAGCGGGCCAGCTGCATAACATCGCCATCCTGATCACGAACGGGTCCCCGCTCACAGCCCAGCTTTACGGGCTGGCCGCGCAGATTTTCGGAAGCTTCTGCGCAGGACTGCTCATCCGGGAGATTTGGACGGGGAAACGCTTCGCGCCCGTTCTCTGCGCACTGCTCTTCCTCGCCTATCCCGGCTTTACAATGAGGCCGATCGCCATCAACTTCAGTTTCTCCTATTTTCTGATGGGGATGCTGTTCTGTTCCTTCATCCTTTCCATCCGCGCAGCCAGGTCCCCGAAGGGACGGATCCTGAAGATCACGGCAGCCTGTCTCATTTCCCTGCTGAACCTTTTCGCATCGGAATACTTTTTCCTTCTGGAACTCCTGCGCCCCTGCTTTCTGGCTGCCGCACTGAGCGAACAGACCGGCCGCAAAGAGCTCCCGAAAAAAGTTATTTGGAGTTCACTGCCATACCTTGCCGTTTTTGGATGCGGGATGATCTACCGCATGTTTTTCAACAAAACACAGACCCTGCATTATGAATTCAGGCTTCTCAGCGACTTCAAAGCCGCTCCGCTTTCAACAGTATGGGGATACCTGGTGCAGATGGCAAAAGACTGTTTCCGCGTCATATTCGAAGCATGGGGAACTGTCTTCGAGATCCCGAAAGCCTCGGTCTTCGGTTCCCGCTCAACGATGATCTACATCGCGGTCTGTGCAGGCGCTTTCATCATCAGCGGTATATTTCTGATCCTTTATTCCCGGGAAAAGCCGGATAAAGGCAAAACCGATCTGTGGATGCTCCTGACCGGGATATTCGCACTGCTGCTGGCCGGCCAGCCGTTCTGGCTGACGGAAAGCCCGATCGGTTTCGTTTTCCAGAACAGCCGCTATACACTGCCGTTCATGCTGGGCGTCAGCCTGATCCTGACCGCCGCCCTGGACCGGATCCGCCGGGTGCGGATCGTCCCGATAATCATCGCATCCCTCCTGATCGGGCTTGCGGCCGGTCATTTATTCGTCACCGGAAATGAATACCGGCGGGACTGGACGCTGACAAAGGATTTCTTCCGGCAGCTTAAATGGAGGATCCCGGAAATCGAACCGGATACCGTGGTCGTGACCAATGTGCTGCCGATCCGTTTCAGCACGGATAACTCACTGACCGCCCCGCTGAACTGGATCTACGCAAAGGAATACGGCACGGACCGCATTCCCTATATGCTTTACACCAATACCAAGCGCGAAAATACACTGAGCGGTCTGGAAAGCGGAAATGAGGTCTTTCAGGAATATCTGTCCGCACAGTTTTTCGGAAGCACCGATGACATGATCAGCGTTTATTACAGCGCACCGGGATGCGTGCACGTGCTGGATCCGGAGATCGATCTGTTCAACCAGATGATCCCGGAGATCGACCGTACCGCGGCAGAACTGACCAACTACAGCCGCATCCTGCCGGACGCGGCATATGAACCCCTGCCGGAAAAACTGTTTGGCGCAGAACCTGCCCATGGCTGGTGCTGGTATTATGAAACGGCAGACCTGGAACGGCAGCGGAAAAACTGGGAAGCGGCCGCTGCACTGGGCGACACCGCCTTCGGACTGGATGACCATCCAAACGATCCGATGGAACGGCTGCCCTTTATCGAAGCCTACGCGCACACCGGCCGTACGGAAGACGCACTGCAGCAAACCCGGGAAGCACTTCAGGTGACCCCGCTGATGAATGACCCGCTCTGTGCCCTGTGGCAGCGGATCGGCAAAGAGACCGGCTCCCGTCCGGATGAACTCGGCAGTATTCTCGATTGTTCGCTCATTGACAGCAGTCAGCAGGCGGATGACAGCAGCCGGGAGTGAAGAACAGATACCGCATCAGACGCATCCCGGGCTGCCGGACGTGCCGGTGCCGTCTGCGCCGAATGCGGAGTAAGGGCTTACAGGGGTCCGCCGCAGTATGAATGAGGATCGTAATAAGAGCCTTTTTGGAGCACCGGACTGTCAGTTCTGACACAATAACAGGGATGCCGGAGGCAGCGGGCGGTTTTTACCGGCCCGTGCCCGGCTGTCAAAACAAGGCGCGGCAAGGCATTACACAAGCACACGAGTGTCTGTGCCGCATCATGCGAAGCACTCACTTCCGATTGTCATGATCAAAGCAAAGTGAGCTCTTACCGGAGGATAAAAACCATGGAAAAACGGATACGCGTCTTAATGATCTGTCTCACCCGGCGCGGCGGGCTGCTGCACTTCAATGACTGCCTTGCCGAAAGCCTCAGCCGGATCTGCGATCTCCGCCTGATCTGTGAACAAAACGCGCAGCACGCAAAGGAGCTTCCCGGTGTTGACCTGCAGACGATCGACACCGGAAAAGGCGCAAAAGGCACCATCCTCAGGCTCTTCTCCCCGCGCACCTGGAAGGATCTGCGCCGTCTGGCCGATGAATTCAGGCCGGATGTGGTCCACATCACCTCCGCTCAGGAATGGAACCCGGCGCTCGGTTGGTTCGTCCGGAAAACCTTAAAGAAACCGCTGATCTACACGATCCATGACGTCATTCACCACGAAGGAACACCCTTTTATTTCAAAATCACGGAAGGGATCTTCAGAAGCATGCCGGACGGACTGGTCGTCCTTACGGATCAGGGGAAGAAGATCCTGATCCGGAAAGGTGTCCCGGAGGAAAAGATCCTCACCGCCCCGCACGGTGTCTACGATTTTTTCACTCAGTTCGGGCAGCCGGACATCGAAGAGCGGAAAGAGATCCTTTTCTTCGGGCGGATCGAGGCTTATAAGGGGGTCGGAGTACTGCTTTCGGCAGCGCGGCCGCTGCTGGACCAATATCCGGACTGGAAACTGCAGATCGCAGGCGGAGGAGACGTCACACCGTACAGCGAACTGCTCCGCCACCCGCAGATTGAACTCACGAACCGCTTTATTTCCGATGCGGAAGTTGCGGAATTCATGCAGCGCGCAGCCATTGCGGCACTGCCGTATCTTTCCGCCAGCCAGTCAGGCGTGATCCCGACAGCCTTCGCTTTCGGGAAGCCCGTTGTGGCGACAAGCTGGAGCGCAAACACCGAGTTCTGTCGACCGGATACCGCCTGGTGCATTCCGTATC
>CADBKS010000147.1 GCA_902795255.1 uncultured Chloroflexota bacterium | reverse complement strand
CTCTGTAATTCGGTGAGAGCGGACCGCGCGGATTTCCTGATTCAGGTTCTTATGTGTTTTCGTGATCAATGATATAATTCAATTGTTCGGCAAAAACTCAGCATATTCGGTGTAGTTTCGGGAATCGCTGATCAACAGGCATTCGCTTCGGTGCGGGGCCGGAGGCGGGGATCCGTCCAACGTCCCGTTAGATACCAAACGCGGAAAGGATCGGTGTTTCTTCAGAACGCGGCATCGATCATATCGGGAGGATGTTAATATGAAATCTGATGTTATTGTACTCTCCAATAAAGGGGAAGGATTTGAAAAGGCTGTTGCAGAATCACGCAAGGTCGCTGTATATAATGAGCTGAGTGAGAAAAATGCGTTGCATCTCCAGCTTTTCACGGAAGAGATGCTCAGCATGCTCAGCATTGTTGCAGGTGAAACGACCGCATCTTTCTGGATCTGCAATGAAGGCCCGCGTTATGAGCTGCATCTTTCCGCAAAAGCTGATCTGGACCGGAAACAGCGGGAACAGCTGATCAACGCCTCAACGGAAGGGGTCAATGCGGCTTCACGCAGTTTTCTCGGTTTCTTACGAGACTCCTTTGAGACAGCCATGGCCAGAGACCCCGAAGGCGACCCGGTCCCGGTTGAGGTTTATGCGGATCTTGCCGGGCATGAGATCGCCGATTCGGAATGGGACGGCTATGAATGCTCGGTTCTGAAGCGCCTTGCGGATAATGTGGCGATCTCGATCCGCGGACGGGAAGTCGACCTTAAGGTCAGTAAAAATTTTGCGGGATAATTGGGAGGAAAGATGAACATTGTAAAAAACATGAACGGAAATGACCTGACAGTCGCGCTGGAAGGCCGCCTGGATACCGGAACCGCTCCGCAGCTCGAAGCGGAAATGAAAAACGCAGTGACCGCTGAGGTCAACAGCCTGACTTTTGACTGTGCGAAGCTTGAGTATATCTCCTCGGCCGGCCTGCGGGTCCTGCTTTCTGTGAACAAAACCATGCTCCGGAACGGGAAAGAAAGCGTCCGGGTCATCAACTGCAATGAGATCGTTCGTGAAGTATTTGAGGTGACCGGTTTTTCCGACATCCTGAATATCGCCTGAGTACGGCACCGGAAACAACGCTGACAGGTGAACTGCAGAAATATGCCGGCACCATCCCGGCTGATCCCATGAAAACAAAAAAGTCCCGCGGTTTTGCCGCGGGACTTTTGTCTTGACTTTCTTCAGATCTCAAGCAGGTCGCTGAAGGCGCGGAGTGCGCCGTCGGTGTCATGTGCCAGAACGCGTTTGGCGAGGACCTTGCCGAGCTGCACACCTTCCTGATCGAAGCTGTTCAGGTTCCAGACGAAGCCCTGGAACATCACCTTGTTCTCAAAATGGGAGAGCAGGGCACCAAGTGCTTTCGGCGTCAGCTGGTCACCGATGATGATGCTGGACGGACGGCCGCCTGCGAAATTCTTGTTGGGGTTCTCATCGTTCTTTCCGCAGGCGAATGCCATGATCTGTGCGGCGACATTGGCGCTGAGCTTCTGCTGGCTGGAAGTGCCCTGGATCTGGACGTCCATGCCGGTCTGGTTCTTTTTGAAGCCGACGAACTGCAGCGGGATGATGTCGGTCCCCTGGTGGAGCAGCTGGTAGAAGGAGTGCTGCCCGTTGGTGCCGGGTTCACCGAAGATCACCGGGCCGGTCACATAGCTGACCGGTTCGCCGAAGCGGTTGACGGATTTGCCGTTGGATTCCATATCCAGCTGCTGCAGGTGCGCAGGGAAGCGGCTGAGCGCCTGGGAGTACGGCAGAACGGCGGTGCAGGGATAGCCCTGGATGTTCCGTTCGTAAACACCGATCAGCGCGTCCAGCATGGCGGGGTTCTGACGGATGTCCGTATTTTTCCCGAGTTTATCTTCTTCCGCGGCACCTTCGAGGAAGCGTTCGAAAACTTCCGGCCCGAAAGCAAGGGAAAGGATCGCTCCGCCCACGCAGGAGGTGGAGGAGTAGCGGCCGCCGATATAGTCATCCATGAAGAAGGCCGCCAGATAATCCGGGTTGCCGGCCAGCGGAGAAGTCGCGCTGGTCACCGCGACCATGTGTTTTGCGGGATCCAGCCCGGCGTTGGTCAGGGCGTCTTTGACGAAGGATTCGTTGGTCAGCGTCTCAAGCGTGGTACCGGATTTGGAGACCAGGACGAACAGAGAGCGGGAAACATCGATGCTCTTGAGGACAGAGGCGGCGTCATCCGGGTCGACGTTGCTGATGAAGCGGGCTTCCATTTTGAAATTGCCGGTCGCCTTTGCCCAGTTTTCCAGCGCGAGGTACATCGCGCGCGGCCCCAGGTCGGACCCGCCGATGCCGATCTGGACGGCGGTCGTGAATTTTTTCCCCTTTTCATTGGTGATTTCACCCGCATGGACTTTGCGGGCGAATTCCGCGGCTTTTTTCTGTTCGCCGGTATAGAATTCGCGTTTATCCATGCCGTCGGCAGTCACGGTTCCCCCGAGCTGACCGCGGGTCAGATGGTGGAGAACCAGCCGTTTTTCGCCGGTATTGATCACGGCGCCGTTATAAAGTTCTGCAAATTTCTGAGTCAGTTCAGTCTCATCGGCCAGTGCCTGGAGCGCGTCCAGTACTTCATCATCCACCTGCTTGGCCGCGTAGTGATAGGTCAGGCCGGCTGCCATCGGCACCTGGTACTTCCTGACGCGTTCCGCTCCGTTTTCTCCGGACATAACGCTTTGCAGGTCCGTATGTCCCTTGAGTTCATTCAGTTTACCGTATGCTGCGACAGCATCAAGATTTTTCCATTCCATATGACAATGCCCATCCTTTTTGAAGTTCTTTTATGCGGATATCCGCATCATATCATTGATTATAACGGAAAACAGCCGCGGAGATGCAAAATCGGTGGCTGTTTGGGGTTTCGGCTGTTCGCTGCCGTTCACATCCCTGTCAGCTGCTTTCCCGGACGATCAGCTCATCCTCCAGACAGATGCGCTTTGACGGGGTATTCGGGTCGCTGATGTACCGGCTCAGCAGTTCCATGCTTTCAGCCCCCATCCGGTATCCATCCAGACGGACGGTCGTCAGCGGCGGGGTCAGCAGGGATGCCATTTCCAGATCGTCATAACCGGTCACGGCAACGTCCTGCGGGATCCGGTATCCCTTCTGTTTCAGGGCACTGCAGACCCCGGCCGCGATGTTATCGTCCGCACAGACGATGGCCCGCGGCATTTTTCTGAGCGGGATCAGCTTCAGCATCGCGTTTTCCACGAATCTTGTGTTGCCGGCAGATACGATGAACGGAGAACCGAACCTAGGAATCTCACTTCTTCCGTAACGCGCAAGGATCACGGGATTCGGTTCGTATTTGTTATAAAGCGGGTATTCCGGCAGTTCATCGTTGGTATAGGGTTTCAGCCCGTGCTGTTCGAGAGCGTCGATATAGGCAAAGTAACGCTGCATATTGGAAACGTGGGAAAGGCGGTTGGAGAAAAAGGCGATGTCCTCATAGCCTCTTTCTTCGATCAGATGATCCATGATCTTCATAATGCCGTTATAGTCGCTGTTGGTGACCATCCCGACGTTATCCAGCGCCGTTTCATTCTGAAACAGCACGATCGGGATCCCGCGCTTCTGAAATACCCTGAGGATCGGATCCGGGTCGCGTGAGGCGAGAATGGCCCCGTCAATGCTGTCATTGATGGAGCTTTCCTCAAAAAAGTCATTCTGTATGGCAGTGGCGCCCAGTACGACGTGGTAACCGTGGACCTTGGCTCGTTCCGTAAAACCGTCCAGTGCCGGTCCGTAAAAATTGGAACCCCAGAAAGGGCGGCTTTTGTTGTAAAGGAGAAAACTGACCAGCCCGAAATGCTGGCGGGCGAAGGCCCGGGCCATCGCGTTCGGATGATAGTCATACATCCGGACGATGCTCATGATCCGTTCCAGCGTCTCTTTCCGGAGCTTTTCCGGATGCGAAAAAGCCCGGGAGACCGTGCTTTCCGCCACCCCGGCCAGTTTTGCGATATCCGCCATCCGCATTGTCATATGATGCTCCTCCCTCCGGATGAGTCAGCGGTACCTGGTACGCTTGACTCACTTTTGCTCACACGCGCTGTATAATATTCCGGTTAATGCCTGTCAGACGTTCGATCTGCCGAATAGTCAGCCCCTTCTCTTTCAGAAGTTTCAGTGCTTCATTCCTGGCTTCAGTATTATAGGTCTGCAGGATCGTTCCGCTGCTGATGTGGAGATGATCATGAATGATCCCTTTTGCCCATTCATCATCCTTTGTGTTTGCTCCTAAATCGGTTGGATCCTCTGCATCCGTGTAATCCGAAGCGATAAAATTATCATACGCTTCCCGGCTGCCGATCAGTTCTTTCAATACAAATGTGTCCACAAATGAATTCGGGTATCCGTATTTTGCATAACTGCTCCATGGATATTCAGCAGCCGGACAAATCCCTGCTTTTTGCGGATTGTTTAGAATGTAATGAAAAACCTTCAGCAGATAGTTTTCGCTCTCAATTGGTTTTCCGGTATATCGATTTTGATAAAGGGTGCCTTTCCGCTGATATTTTTGATTGAAATGGAGCGAGTAGGTCCGGCAAAGCTGTCTCATGAACTCCGGAGTTCGCTGATCTTTATCATAAACAAGCAGATGCACGTGATTTTCCATCAGACAATATGCACAGATTTTTACGTCTTGTGCGATACCGGTCTTTTTCAGAAGATTCAGAAAGTATACATAGTCGCTGCGCTCTTCAAAAATGATCTGTCCGTTCACGCCTTTAAACATGAGATGCATGTAACCGTATTCGCTGAATCTTCTTGGCATTCTTGACATGGCGATACTCCTGTTTCAATTATACCAATGAGTCACGCGTACCGGGTACCACTGACTCACCCGTGAGTCAGTGGTACCCGGTACGCGTGACTCATTAATGTGACGAATGTAATATTGATGCAAGCGCTTGCATCAAATAAAATAATTATGTTGTTCCAAAAATTCAGAATGGAGGAATGTATGAAGAAAGTCTTAGTAATCGTTTTGGCTGTTCTTTTTGCTCTGAGTGCTGCTGCGGTTTATGCAGATGTCACCGAGTTTAAAGAAGCCCCGGTTCTGGCTGAGAAGGTTGCAGCCGGTGAACTCCCTCCGGTGGAAGAACGTCTGCCGAAGGCTGAGGATGTTTTTGTGATGACCGAACTGAAGAACGGTGATGCGCTTGAGATCGGTAATTACGGCGGTACGCTGACCAAGGCTGTCACCAAGATCGCCAACTGGGAGATCTGCCGTTCCACGACGCTCGAACGCCCGGTCGATTTCGATACCAATGGTACTCCCTTCAACAACGTGCTCAAATCCATCGAATCCAACGAGGATATGACCGTCTGGACGATGCACCTGCGCGAAGGCATGAAGTGGTCTGACGGTGAACCTTTCACCGCTGACGACATCACCTTCTGGTATTATATGCTCCATAAGAACAACTATGACGGTCTGGCTTACTGGGCAGCCTGCTTCCAGGTCATTGACGGGGAAGAAGTCTGGGCAGTGGTTGACAAAGTCGATGACTATACTGTCACATGGACGTTCGCGCAGCCGCAGTACCGCTCCAACTTTGTTGATACCGGCGATATGAAATGGTGCTGGGCTCCGTATCACTTCTGGAAAGACAAGGTCCCGTCCTCCTATTATATGGAAAACCCGTACTGGCCGGATACCGGACTGACCGATGAAGAAGTCATCGCGAAGTTCATGGAGTATGGTTACGAATATCAGACCGCAAAGGACTGCGGCAAATCCGGATACTATTCCTGGAACCATTACGAACAGCCGACCCTCAGCGCTTACATGCTGACCACGGAAGACGGCTTCAATGACAAATCCGATCCGCTGGTGAAACTGGTCCGCAACCCGTATTACTGGAAGGTCGACGCGGAAGGCAATCAGCTGCCTTATATTGATGAAATCGATTTCATGGTCGTCAGCAACAGTGACCAGGCGATCCTGATGCTTGAATCTGCCGATTCCGAAGTGGATTATACCGTTGTCACCATCAAGGATGTGGTCGCGATCGAAGACGCAATGGGTGATGCTGTTGAACGCCATGAACTGACCTCCACAGAGTGGGGTGACGGGCAGCTTTATTTCAACCTGACCAACAAGAATCTGGAAATGCGTGATCTTGTCAACAACAAGAGCTTCCGCATTGCCATGTCCGTGGCTGTTGACCGTGACCAGGTCGTCAACCTCTGGTATGATGGTCTTGCCGAACCTGCCAATGCTGCACCGCAGTACCCGAACTTCGGTTATAACGAAGAATGGTCCCTGCGCTATACCCAGTATGATCCCGAATATGCCAAGAAACTCCTGACGGAAGACTGCGGCCTGACCATGGGCTCTGACGGTTGGTTCCATTTCCCGTCCGGCGAGAAAGTCTCCCTGAGTGTTGTCTGCTCTGATACCACTGCCGCCGGTGCTGAGAAATACGCGGTTCTGAAGCAGTACTGGGATGCTATTGGTATCGAAATGAACCTCAACCAGGCTGACAACTACAACACGATCTGTGACTCCAACGAAGGCTGGGATGCCGCATGGGGCGAAAACGAGGTGAATGGTTATAAGATCGAATCCCGCCCGAAGCAGTTCATCCCGCTGAATCTGGCTGCGACCTGGTACTCCTTCTACGACACCAGGGGTTCAGCCTTCAATCCGGACTTCTTTGATCTTGAAGGCGATCTGCTGAAGCTGTATGAAACCTACCTTGAATGGCTGCAGATCCCTGAGCTGAACGACCGCGATGAAAAGGAACTGGAAATGATGCAGATCCTCATCGACAACACCTGGTTCCTTGCTTTCACTACCGCACCCAGCCAGTATTATATGGTTCGGTCCGGTATCGGCAACTGGCCGGAAAGCATGCCGAATGAAGATAAGTTCAACTTCCAGATGCAGTTCGGTTTCAACACACTGTACTTCAAATAAGTCGTCTGTATCCGTAAGATATTCTGAATAAAAAGGGCGGGGATGTGGTTTTTTGCCGCATCCCCGCCCGATTATAAAGGTAAATTGCATGAACGAAGAAAACACAAGATCAAAAACGGGTTTTTTCGAGGCGATCGGCAATTTTTTCCATAAGGATCTGGTTTCCTATATCATCAAACGGATCCTTGCGATCTTCCCGAGCATGCTGCTGATTTCATTCATCATTTTTGTGGTGATCCAGCTGCCTCCGGGAGATTATTTGTCCGCTTATGTGGCCAAGCTGGCCGGTCAGGGGGAATATCTTTCCGTTGATGTTATTGAACAGCTGCGTCAGGATTTCGATCTGGACAAACCGTTTCTCGGACAATATTGGAGCTGGATCAAAGGAATCATTTATACTCCGTCCAATACAACATGGTACCGTCTGTATGGCAGCCATCATAACTGGAAATATTCTTTCGCTTATAAA
>CADBKS010000146.1 GCA_902795255.1 uncultured Chloroflexota bacterium | reverse complement strand
GGAAGGAGAGCCGGACCACCGGCTCCGGGCTGCGCTTGAGGCCTGGGGCGGAGAGATCGGCGCGCGTGCCCTGTATGACAGGCTGAAGCGGATCGATCCGGATGCTGCTGAAAAAATCGAATGGCAGAACATGCGCAGGACGGTCCGGGCGCTCGAAGTGATCTTTACGACCGGCCGCAGGTTTTCCGAACAGCGTACGGTCCGGGAGACACCGTATGACGCGGTGATCTTCGGTATGAAGCGGGACCGTGACGAACTGTACCGGCGGATCGATCTGCGGGTGGATCAGATGATCCGGCGCGGGCTGGTTGAGGAAGTCTCCGGACTGCTTGCGAAAGGGTACGATGAGAACCTGCCGTCCATGTCCGCGATCGGTTATAAGGAGATCTGCGGGTTCCTTCACGGCAGGACCTCTCTGGATGAAGCCGCGCAGCTGATCAAATTCCGTACGCATAATTATGTCCGCCGCCAGGCGAACTGGTTCAAACCGTCCGATCCGGCGATCCGCTGGATCGATCCGGAGGATATTGAGTCGGTCCTTCCGGAACTGAGAGAAAGGATCCGCTGATGTCGGCAACATTTATCCGCCGGACGGAGGATTTCGTCTGTGAAAACTGCGGCAGGACCATTAAGGGGAACGGATATACCAACCACTGTCCTTACTGCCTGTACAGCAAGCATGTTGATATCACCCCGGGGGACCGGGCTTCGGATTGCGGCGGCTTGATGAAGCCGGTCGCCGTGGAACTGCGCAGGGGCGAACGGATCATCGTTCATGAATGCCTGAAATGCGGTTACCGGAAGCCGAATAAGGCGGCTCCGGAGGATGATTTCGATGTGATGGTGAGGATCATGGAAGAAAACAGCGGCATGATGCCGCGCTGAGAAGATGCCGGAAAACAAAACAGCAGGTCTTTTACCTGCTGTTTTATTTATCGGGGTCCTTTTTGGTTTCCGATCGGACGATGTAGACCGGGCGGTGTTTCACTTCCTGGAAAATATAACCCACGTATACGCCGATGAATCCCATAATGATCATCAGCACTCCGCCAATGATCAGCAGCATGAACATCAGTGAGCTCCACCCGGGGGCAAGGTTTTCGGTGTGTCCGCTGATCCAGAAACTGAGCACATAGATAGCTTCGATCAGCGCCAGGATCAGAAAGAGACCGCCCGCGGAAAGGCCGATATAAAGCGGCAGCAGGGAAAATGAAAAGACAGCGTCCGATGCCAGACGGAGCATTTTTTTCAGGGAATATTTGGATCGTCCGGCCAGACGTTCGGGGATCTCAAAGGGTAGGATGACGGAGCGGAACCCGATCCAGGAGACCATTCCGCGGAGGAATTTATGGAACTCCGGCAGCGACAGCAGCGCGTCCAGGGCCGGCCGGTTCATCAGCCTGAAATCCGCACCGCCGGGGAGGGTCCGGGTGTCGCTGAGTTTGTTCATGATCTTGTAAAAGGTTTCCGAGGACCATTTTTTGAATGAGGCAGGCTGTTCTTTCTCCTGCCGCTGGGTCAGGACGATATCATAGCCCGAATCCGCCAGTTCGATCATCTGGGGGATCAGTTTCGGCGGATGCTGACCGTCTCCGTCCATCGAGATCGTATAATCTCCGCGGGCCCGTTCCAGACCGGCGCAGAGAGCGGCCTGGTGCCCGAAATTCCGGCTGAAGTGCACCGCCTGAACGTCCGGATCTTCAGCTGAGAGCCGGTCAATCAGCTCGGCAGTCCGGTCCGTTGAGCCGTCATCGACGAAGATGATCTCAAATTTCCGGTCCATGGCATCGATCGTTTCCCGGAGCCCGCCGTAAAACAGCATCAGGGCTTCTTCTTCGTTATATACGGGGATGACGATAGAGATCAGCTGATTCTTTTCCATGGGTCTATTATAATGCGGAAATGGCGGTGTGAACGCTGACGGATCAAAAAACACGCTCCCGCGCTTTGGCGGCTGCGGAAGGCGGAGGACTCTGTGCGGAGCTGCGGGTTTGGAAGCCGGCCTGGCGTACCTGAAAAATCAGACCGGGGTGGACGGGCGAAACGCTGCCCGGCCGGTCCCGGTCTGTTGTGTTTATTGCATCCTTCTGTCAGATGCCGTCTTTACTGCACATCCTGTTTTTCAAATTTTTTCAGCAGAAGGGGGAAAAGGAACGTTACATAGAACATCTGCAGGAAGCAGGAAATGATCGTCCCGGCAGGACCCGCGATCCAGTTCTTTACCAGAGGGACCAGGATCAGGCTGAAAGCGTA
This sequence comes from uncultured Chloroflexota bacterium, assembly GCA_902795255.1. Next base: position 11,543 of record CADBKS010000146.1, on the reverse strand, counting down.
ATAGGACAGGAGACCCGTCACAGCGCGGGAGACTCTCGTTTTCATGCTTACTTCCGTGGAAAAGCCCACGAACCGCCTTTCCATCAGCCAGCCGATCAGAAAGGCCGCGCACCAGCCGACTCCCTTGAAAGTGTCGTTGGCCATTTTCTTTCCGTCTACCAGCAGCTGTCCGGCTTCGTTATAATCCGCGGGATACGGTTTCAGCCCGGCGTACAGGGCGACAGCCGCGGCCAGGAGGATCCCGACGAGCACGACCGCACGGTCTTTATCCGGATGTGCGGACAGCCACTGCATCAGCTTTGCCATGAGCACCATCACAATGATCCCCGCCGCGATGCCGACGAGCACATCCTGCGGGGTATGCACACCCAGGAAAATACGGCTGAAGCCAACCAGCACGATGAGTATGGCGAGCGCTGCCCGCAGGCCGCGCGGCATATCTTTGCGCACGGCTCCGCCTCCGTAGACCGTGGCGGCATTCATGGTGTGTCCGCTGGGGAAGGAATACCCGGTCGCGGTCGTGATAGCGGTGCCGTACGGCACGATCCGCGCATCCCGAATCCAGGGTCTGTAAGCGCAGGCGGTCACCTTCAGCACACCGTTGACCAGCCGGTTGCCGCTCCAACCCATCAGCAGAAAAGTGCCGAAATCCTTGCTGACACTCCAGTAAACGAGCGCCATGATCACGATCACCGTGTTCAGTTCGCCGAGAAAGGTCATTTTGGCGAAAAAGTCCGTCAGAAAACTGCCTGCTCCCTCGCGGAACTGCTGCAGTGCCAGCAAAATATCGATATCCATAAAGCTGATTCTCCGTTGATCCGATCCGCCGCGGAGTATTCCAAATCACGCGGGAACCGTAAAAATTTTTGTAATATTATACAGAAAAAAATTGTTTCGCGCAATGACGAAGCATCATCACCGGGAAACATTATGACCGGAGCTCCCGTTTTAACTGATAGTATAATAACAATCAGCCGGGCAGTTCCCGGCGGAAATAAGGAGATTTTATGAAACACAGATCGTTTTATCTATTACTTATGGCCGTATTGACATTCGGTCTTGTCTGCGCGGCGTCTGCTCAGGAGACTTATACATTTGAGCTTTCCGAGGCTTTTTCCTTCAGGGAGGAAAACGACCACTGGTCGATCGAAATCTCGCTGCCGAAAGTCAGCGGGATGGCTGATGAGGACGAACAGGCCCGGCTGAATGATTACATTCTGTCGAAGAAAGACATCATGCTCGAGGACTATAATCAGAATGTCGTGTTCGGGGAAAAGGGCATCGAAGAAGGGTATGATCCGCACTTCATGTACCAGTATTACTGGGATACGGTGACGGATTCGGATGACTATTTCGTTTTCCGCATCTCGTGGTTCTTCGCGGCCGGTTCTTCCACGACCCTGAACGAGTATTTCAACCTGGACAAAAAGACCGGCAGACTGCTCGTCTTCAGCGAAGACGCTGTCACCACTCCCGAACAGATGGCTGCGGTCCGCGCCCAGATCCTTGAACAGATGGAAGCTGCCAATGCCGAGAGCATAAAGGAATATGGGGCCGGTCTGTTCTGGACAGAAGATGACTCTCTGGATATCTCCCTCGGTCAGGTCAGCTATCTGAACCACTGGTATTACAATGCGGACGGTGATCTGGTCATCACTTTCGACAAGTACGAGATCGCGCCCGGCGCGGCAGGCAGTCCGGAGTTTGTCGTTCATCCGGAGCAGGTCCCTGCTGAATAAAGTTTATTGATGAAACAAATAAAGGCCGGATCCGTATCAGATCGGATCCGGTCTTTTATTATTAATTTCCCGCTGCGAAATGCTCAGCCGGCAGCCTGTTCGGCCGCTTCCATCAGGACTTCGCTGAGAGTCGGGTGCGCGTGGACGTTCAGCGCGATGTCTTCCGCGGTCAGCCCGTGTGCGGCCGCGAGCGAAAGCTCCGGAAGCAGTTCGCTGACTTCCGGCCCGACCAGCACCGCGCCGATCACGGCGTTGTTTTCAGCACTGCAGAGCAGTTTTACCCAGCCTTCATTTTCGGCCAGTCCCAGCGCTTTCCCGTTGGCGATGAAGCCGGCTTTTCCGGTCTTGTAATCGATCCCCGCTGCTTTGGCGGATTCTTCGGTATATCCGAATGAAGCGACCTGCGGATGGGAATAAGTCGCATGCGGCATCAGGTCATAGCGCAGCGGTGCGGGATCCTTCCCGGCGATGCAGTCGCCAACCATTTTCCCCATGGCTTCTGCCGTGTGGGCCAGCAGTACTTTCCCCGCGATATCGCCGATCGCATAGATATTGGGAACGGAAGTGCGGCACATTTCGTCTGTTTCGATCCATCCGCGCGCTGTCATTGCGGCTCCGGCCTTTTCCAATCCGAGATCGGGCGCGTTGGAGCGGAACCCGACGACGATCACGACCTGGTCCGCGTCGACCGTGCTTTCCGTGTCGTTCTGCTTCAGATGGACGGTCACACCGTCTTCCGTTTTGTCCACACCGCAGAGCGCGGTGCCTGTTTTGATTTTGATCCCCTGCTTTTTGAAGGCGCGTTCCAGTTCTGCACCGGCTTCCGCATCCTCATTCGGCAGCAGGTGTGCCTGCATTTCCACGATAGTGACCGCGGCTCCGTAGCTGTTCCAGATAGTCGCGAATTCCACACCGATGGCGCCGCCCCCGATGATCACGACGCGCTGCGGAAGGCTTGTCTGCAGGATCGCCTGCCGGTAGTTCAGGATCTTTTCACCGTCCGGCATCATTCCGGGGATCTCCACCGGCTTTGTGCCGCAGGCAATGATGATATTTTCAGCTCTCAGGTCCTCTTCGCCTCCGTCATTCAAAACGGTATGGATCGTATGGGCATCGCTGAATTCTCCCCTGCCGAAATAAACATCCACGCCTGCGTTCTTCAGGAGAAAAGCCACACCCTGATTGAGGCGTTTCGAAACCTTTCGGGACCGTTCGACAGCTGACGCGTAACTCAGGGAAAGGTTTTCGCAGGAAATGCCGAATGTTTTGCTGTCTTTTCGGAGCGTCCGGGCGATCTCCGCGTTTTTCAGCAGGGATTTGGACGGGATGCAGCCGACGTTCAGACAGACACCGCCCAGGTTTTCTTTTTCGATAACGGCTGTTTTCAATCCGTTCTTTGCTGTCCGCAGCGCTGCTGTATATCCTCCCGGACCGGCGCCGAGAACGACCACGTCATATTCTTTCATTCATTGCCTCCTGATTTGCCGCTGTAAGAGTTCTTTCTTTATTCCCGGAAGATCCGCCCGAATGCAGCTGCGGGGATCTCTTCCTTTGTGTATTATACCTGTTCCCGCCCGGGATCCTGCAGAAGCTCTTTCAGGATCGCCGCTGCTTTTGCGGGATCCGCTTTCCCGCGGGTCCGGCGCATCACCTGACCGGTAAACCAGCCGAGCAGCGTCTCTTTGCCTGCCCGGTAAGCACCGGCTTCACTCGGGCTGGCCGCAACGATTTCCGCACAGACTTCCCGGATCGCGCCCTCGTCGCTGACCATTCCGAGACCCTCTTCTTTCACGATTTGGGCGGGAGACTTCCCGTCCGACCGGACCCGGTCGATCAGCATCCTGCCGGTGGAAATGTTCACTTCTTTCCGGTCGACCAGCCGGATGATCTCCGCCAGATCGCCCGGCCGGACCGTCAGTTCCGCAGCGCTCTGTCCGCTTTCGTTGATCAGGCGCAGAATGTCGTTCATCATCCAGTTGGAAACGCGTTTCGGATCGTTCCCCCGGTACAATTTCAGCGTTTCTTCGAAATAATCCGCTGTCTCCCGTTCTGCCGTGAGCAGTTTCGCGTCGTATTCCGGCAGCCCGTACTGACTGACGAAGCGCTGCCTCCTTTCCAAGGGAAGCTCCGGCATATCCTTTTGGATCGAACGGATCATTTCATCGGTGATGATCACCGGCATCAGGTTCGGTTCCCGGAAATAACGGTAATCCACGGCATTTTCCTTGGAGCGCATTTTTCTGAGTTCCTGCGCGTCGTTGTCCCATTCGATCGTCCACTGTTCGATTTTATTTCCATTTTCCAGTTCCCGTGTCTGCCGTGAGATCTCCCTGCCTACCGCTTTTCGTACGGCTTCGATCGAATTGATATTCTTGATCTCACATTTTCTGCCCAATTCAGCGGCACCTTCCGGGGCTATGGAGACATTGGCATCGCAGCGGATCTGTGCTTTTTCCATGTTCCCCTCGGATATATCGATCCAGCGGACGAGCTGCCGCAGCTGCATCAGAAATGCGGCTGCTTCATCGGCGGAGTGCAGATCGGGTTTTGTAACAAGTTCCACCAGCGGTACGCCCGCGCGGTTCAGGTCGATCAGACGGACACCGTCTTCATTTTTTGTTTTTCCCGCGTCTTCTTCCATGTGGAGGTTATCGATACGCACCCGGACCGGTTCCCTGTCATCCATGACGAGGCTGAGCCATCCGTCCGTGCCGATCGGCCGGTCATTCTGGGAGATCTGGTACCCGCCGGGCATGTCCGCGTAAAGATAATTCTTTCGGTCAAAAAAACATTCCCGGCTGATCTGTGCATGTACGGCAAGACACAGCCGGATGGCTTTTCGGACCATTTCCGCGTTGGGGGATGGCAGGGCCCCCGGCTGTCCGGTACAGATCGGGCATATGTTGCTGTTTGGCGGTTCGTTCCAGGAGTCAGCCCTGCAGGAACAGAAGGCTTTGGTTTTTGTATTCAGCTGAATATGGATCTCCAGGCCGATCGCTGCTTTATATTCTGTCATGATTTACCCCTGCTGTTTCAGCGTTTGTTCGATGGCATATGCCGCGCGGAGGATCCGGGGTTCGCAAAAATCGTAACCGGCGGCCTGCACACCGATCGGGAGACCATCTTGATCCCGCCCCACCGGAATGGAGATCCCGGGTGTTCCGGCAAAGTTCATCGGGGAGGTGAACTGGTCCGCATACTGGACCATGACCGAATCACCGGACGCGGCTCCGAAATGAAAAGCGGTGGAAGGTGTCGACGGCGTCAGCAGGACGTCCAGACGGTATTTCCCCGTCGGATCAAATACACGGTCATAATCGCTGCGGATCAGCGCCCGCGCGCGCTGTGCCCGGAGATAGTATTTTTCATAGAATTCCTTCCGGCTCATAAAAAGCCCGGTCAGGATCCTGAGTTTGACCTGTTCGCCGAAGCCTTCCCCGCGTTCGATCCGGGAAATAACGTAATAAGCGGGAACGGAGTAAACGGTGTTCGGCATGGGAACGTCCTCGATTATCTCTGCTCCGAGGTCTTCAAGGATCCGCGCGGCCTTTTCCACCGCGGCCCGGATCTCCGGATCGACCGCATGGTTTTCGATCGTCCCGTCCGCGTTAATGAGCGAGACCTGCATCAGATCCTCCGAAAGCCCGATCCGCATGCCGCGGACGCCCTGTTTGAGTGCACCGAGATGATCGGGAACAGGGACTTTTACGGTCGTGTTGTCCCGCGGGTCGAAGCCCGCGATGATATCCATGATCAGTGCTGCATCCGTCACGGACCTGGTCAGCGGGCCCATCGTATCCATGGATGAGGCAAATGCGGCCGTCCCCCAGCGGGAAACGCGTCCGTAGGTCGGCTTCAGCCCGACGATGCCGCAGAAGGATGCCGGTTCACGGATCGAGCCGCCGGTATCGGTGCCGAGGGAGACCGCTCCTTCAAAAGCAGCGACTGCGGCAGCGGATCCGCCGGAAGATCCGCCCGGAACACGGTCCGGATCATGCGGATTGCGCGGGGTTGGCCGGTAAGCTGAGGTTTCGTTTGTCCCGCCCATCGCGAATTCATCACAGTTCGTCTTCCCGAAAAGGACCGCACCGGCCGCGTTCATCCGTTCGATCACGGCGGCATTGTATGGCGGGCGCCATCCGGAAAGGATCGCGGACCCGGCTGCAGTGGGGATACCGGCAGTACAGTAAACATCTTTTGCGGAATAGGGAACACCGGCCAGAGGCCCGGCCGGTTCACCTGCCGCAATGCGGCGGTCTATTTCCGACGCTTTGGCCCGGGCTTCCTCCTCACATAACGTCACAAAGGCATGGATCCCCGGTTTTTCTTCCTGAGGCAGACAGGGATCCGCAGGCCCGGTATATCCGTCGGCGGACCTGACCCGATCCAGCGTTGCCTCCAGCAGTTCCGCCGCGGAAATCTGCCCGGTCCGGACAGCTTCCGCCTGTTCGTATGCAGTCAGTAAAGTGAAGTCCATGTTCAGCCGATCTTCCGGTACTGTATATCCGGTGAAATGATGTACCCGTCCCGGACTGCCGGAACCTCGCGGATGATCGCATCAGCGTTTTCAAAAGGCCGGACCGTATCATCCCGCAGTGCACAGCGTGTTTCTGCCGGATAAGGATTTCCATGGATGACCGGACGCAGCGATTCGTCCGGCGGGATCGCTTCCAGCTGCCGGATCACTTCCATCTGACGGTTCATTTCGGCACGGATCTTTTCGGCTTCTGCCGGCTCCAATCGGATCCTTCCGGTTTGGACCAGTTCATCAAAAATTTCTTTGCTGATCAGTTCATCCATAAAAGACAGTACCCTTTCCCTGAAATTGTACCAAAGAAGTTCCGGAAGCGCATCCGGTTCCGGCGATCTTTAAAAACACGCCGTTTTGAAATGGATCTTTTGTTCTTCCGGAAAACCGCATGGCGTCTGCCATAAAAATACATAAAAATATATGATTATTGACATTGTACTTTTTTATGCATTAAAGTTGATTTTGTGATATAAATAACAATTGTGTTGAGTGAGGCCGGCAAGGCCGAAGGCAATTTTTTCGCCCCGCTGCGCATATCTATGTTTATACGGCCAAATTCAGCAATGATGTTTCCCGAGCAGGGATATGAATATTAGGAGAATTAGGTGATGAGTGAAACAGTTAAAGGTACAGTAAAGTGGTTCAATGAATCAAGAGGTTATGGCTTTTTGTCCCAGCCGGAAGGTGATGATATTTTCGTCCATTACACCGCGATCCAGGGTAATGGTTTCCGCACGCTGAAGGAAGGTCAGGAAGTCGAGTTTACAGTGGAACGCGGCCCGAAGGGACTGCAGGCCAGCAACGTAACGGTCCTCTGACCGAATGCAGAGCGCAGGCTCTGTATTGAGTGCAACGGCTTTTGAATGAAGCCGTTTTTTATTTAATTATGATTATTTTACGATCAGGCCGTGCCGTTCGTCATTATTCTGAGGTAGTTTTGGGCTGAATTACTCATCTCCTCTTGATTTTTTCCCGACATCGTGTATACTGTATCTATATGAAGTGACCGGAGAGGGTCATTTCCGGTAAACTGAAAACCAAGGGCACCTGCCCTTGCAGAATCCATATAATAATTGGAGGTTATAAAAATGGAAGGATATTGTGTAAAGTGCAAAGCAAAGCGTGAGATCCAGAATCCCACCGCTGGTTTCAACAAGCGCGGCAGCGCTGTCGTTTTCGGGACCTGCCCGGAATGCGGTACCAAAATCTATCGCATCGGCCGCACCGAACTTCATGAGGGCATGGAAGCCCCCCAGAAATAAGTCAAAATTATTTCTGTAATGAATTGCAAAAGCTGTCCTTGCTGACAGCTTTTGGATTTTAAAAGATGCCCGCTGCTTATGTTCTTATCGGAGCGGGCGCAGCTGACAGGCGGAACAGAACATGAAAAACGATTTTTTGACCCGTGAAGAACTGGCCGGCAGTCTGGAAGGACTTCCTGTCGGAGAGATCCACTGTTTTGAAAGGATCGGTTCGACCAATGATTTCGGTTTTGAACGGGCCTCTGCCGGTGCCGCGGATCTGAGTGTGATCACGGCTTTTGAGCAGATCTCCGGGCGCGGGCGGATGCACCGGAAGTGGGTCACGGTTCCGGGAACCTCCCTGCCGCTGACGGTCATCATCCGGCCAACAGCGGCAGAACTTCGGTATCTGAATCTGTTCTCGCCGCTTACAGGGCTGGCCGTCCGGGAGGCACTTTCCGCGGGATGGAGCATTGATGCGGAGATCAAGTGGCCGAATGACGTGCTGCTGAACCGCAGAAAGATCTGCGGGGTCCTCTGTGAAACGCAGTGGGAGGGGAATCACCTGAACGCGCTGATCCTCGGGCTCGGGACCAATCTGCTGCACGGGGCCGCTCCCGAGATCCCGGACCTCACTTATCCGGCTTCCTCCGTTGAGGATGAGACCGGGATCGTGATCGGCCGTGCAGCGTTCATCCGGGCCTTCATTGAGCAGCTCATCAGACTCCGGCCGCTGATCGGAAGCCCCGGATTCTTTGAATTGTGGGAACGCCGGCTGGCTTATAAAAATGAGCCGGCTGTTGTTGTCCGTCCGGACGGGAAAGCAGTGAATTGCGTGGTATCCGGCATTGATGCCGAAGGAAATCTGCGCGTCGAGGAAGCCGGCGGCCGGACCGTCACTTATATGGCCGGGGAGATCTCCCTGCGCCCGGCTTAGCGTCCCGGAAAAAGCATCTGCACCGGTATTGATACGATAAAAAAGCCGCTGTTCCCAACGGGCAGCGGCTTTTTTTATATTATCTTTACTTCGGGCTTCCGGTCAGATAGGTGTAAAGGACCCTGTAAACAGCCTGCAGACTCTCTTCGGAAAGTTTGTCGGCAGTATCCTCCAGTGTATGCCACCACGGGTAGTCGAAATCGATCAGGTCTGCAGCCGGGATTCCCTGCTGCAGGAAGGGAATATGGTCGTCGTACATGGAATATTTCACCGTGTTGATAAACTGTTTTGACAGGCCCAGTTCGCCGGCGATGCCGAAGAGCGTGTCATTCAGGGCCGCATCGGAGTTCTTTTCCCGGTAAATATTCAGCTCCCTGTCCCCGATCATGTCGATGACGATCACGGCATCCGGTTTCCGTTCCAGCTGTCCGTATTCCTCTGCGAGCAGTGCCGATCCGAGGCACCAGTCCGGCCAGCCCATTACTTTCCCCTGATCTTCCGCGTCGAAGAAAGCCAGTGTCACGCGAGTCTCCGGCAATTCCGGCAGGGTCTGCGCCAGTCCGAGCAAAACCGCAGCCCCGGAGGCGCCGTCATTTGCCGCAGGAACGGGCTGCTGCCGGTCGGATTCCCGGCTTTCCTGGTCCGCGGTGATCCGGCTGTCATAATGGGCGCCGACAACGATCCAGCGTTCCGCATCCTCCGGGCCGCGTACGGCTTCAATGTTTTCCACGGTTTTTCCCCGGTATTTCACGGAATCGCAGCGGACTTCCCAGCCAGCATTTTCCAGAAAAGCAGCGGTCTGTGTGATAAATCGGGCATGTGCATCGCTTCCGGGTGTCCGGGGCCCCAGCGCCATCTGTTGTTCGACAAAGTCCATCAGCCGGAGCTGTCCGTTATCCGCAGCCGTGCATCCTGCTATGCACGCGAGGACGGATGTCATTATCAGAAATAAAATCGATCGTTTCATCGGAGTGTTTTCCTTTACCGGAGATTATTATACCTGATATTATCCGGCACCGGTTTCACCTTCCGCGCCGGGAAGCGGTCATCCGGCAGGGTGAATTATCATAAGCATTCAGGTTTTTCCCCGACTTGATTTAATTGAGGGATAAAATATATTCTATAGAAAGATTCCTTTTCACAAATGGAACAGAGCGAAGTTTGTCGCCGTCTTTCTTACCGACTATTTTTAAATTGGGGGGACTGGCTTATGAAAAAGGAACTGATTCAGCTTCAGAATATTTCCAAATCGTATGACGGACAATTGGTCCTGGATGAGATGAATCTCACGATCTATGAGAATTCATTTGTTACGCTTCTCGGCCCTTCGGGCTGCGGGAAGACAACAACGCTGCGCATCATCGGCGGTTTTGAGCGCCCGGATCAGGGGCGTGTCATATTTGACGGCAAAGATATCACGGATCTTGCACCGAACAAACGTCAGCTGAATACAGTATTTCAGAAATACGCTCTGTTTTCGCATCTGGATGTGGCGGAAAATATCGCCTTCGGCCTGAAGATCAAGAATAAACCTTCCGCGTACATCAAAGACAAGATCAAATACGCGCTGAAACTGGTCAACCTTGAGGGGTTTGAGCACCGCATGCCGGACTCGCTTTCCGGCGGTCAGCAACAGCGGATCGCGATCGCCCGCGCAATCGTGAACGAACCGAAAGTCCTGCTTCTGGATGAACCGCTCGGTGCGCTGGACCTGAAGCTCCGTCAGGACATGCAGTATGAACTGATCCGGCTTAAAAATGAGCTGGGCATCACGTTCATTTATGTTACGCATGATCAGGAAGAAGCCCTGACGATGTCGGACCATATCGTCGTTATGAACCAGGGCTATATCCAGCAGGAGGGCTCTCCCGAACATATTTACAACGAGCCGGAAAATGCATTTGTGGCTGACTTTATCGGTGACTCCAATATCATCCGGTCTACGATGGTCCGCGATGAACTGGTGAATATCCTCGGGACGGATTTTGTCTGCGTGGATAAGGGCTTCGGCAGCAACCGGGAAGTTGACGTGGTCATTCGTCCGGAAGATGTGGAACTGGTGGAACGCGGAAAGGGGATCCTTTCCGGCGTTGTCACGGATGTTATTTTCAAGGGTGTTCATTATGAGATGGAAGTTCAGGCCGGCGGATTTGAGTGGCTCGTCCATTCCACCCGAATGAATAAAGTCGGCAGCGAAGTGGATATTTATGTGGATCCCTTCAATATTCAGGTCATGAACATCCCCGAATCCGAAGATGAAGAAGCCATCAGTGTTCTTGACGCATAAGGGGGAATGATGTTCAACAACCGGAAAACATCAGCCCTGATGGCGTCGCCTTATCTGGGCTGGGCACTTATTTTCATTATTGTCCCGATCGGGATGATCCTTTATTACGGGCTCACGGATGACAGCGGTGCGTTTACTTTTGCCAATCTCGCGGCCATTGCGCGTCCCGAGCACATGAAGTCCCTGCTGCTGGCACTGGAACTTTCGGTGGTCAGCACAGTGATCTGTTTTATCCTGGCCTACCCGCTGGGAATGATCCTGGCGAACAATAAAATGAGCAGTGAGGGGATCCTGACGACGCTCTTCATCCTGCCGATGTGGATGAACTTCCTGCTCCGCACGCTGGCATGGATGACCCTTCTGGAAAACAGGGGCGTTCTCAACAGCCTGCTGAATGCCATTCATCTGCCTTCCATCCATATCATCAATACGCCTGCTGCGATCGTGATCGGTATGGTCTATAACTTCCTGCCTTTCATGATCCTTCCGATCTACAATTCGCTCGCGAAAATCGATGAAAATGTCATCAATGCCGCGCAGGACCTCGGCGCGAACAAACTGCAGACGTTCCTGCGGGTGACGCTTCCGCTGACCGTGCCCGGCATCCTCAGCGGCGTGACGATGGTGTTCATTCCTGCGCTGACGACCTTCGCGATCTCTACGATGATGGGCGGTTCCAAGATCCTGCTGATCGGCAACATCATCGAACAGGAATTCACACTGGCTTATGACTGGCACCTCGGGTCCGGGCTTTCCCTGATCCTGATGATCTTTATCATCATCAACATGGTCGTATCCATGATCTCTG
>CADBKS010000145.1 GCA_902795255.1 uncultured Chloroflexota bacterium | reverse complement strand
GTCGTGTCCATGCCGTATGTCCAGCTCGATATCACGGATGTTACCAGCACCCGTTTCGATAACGAAACGCAGGAGTACATGCGGCAGCCTTACTATGTTTATGATGAAAAGGCGCGCAACGGCCAGGAAGTCCGCGTCGTTGCGGCCCTTTCCGGGCTGGTCAGCGGAAACGATCCGACCGGTACGGTCACGATCATGAACCAGGACAATATCACGCTCTGTACCTATGCCCTGCCGCAGGACAAATGCACCTTCAACGTCTCAAAATTCGGCGATGAAGGCCGCTTCGGTGAGATCCGACTCAAAGCCCATTATGCCGGTGACAGCTTCTATGCTCCCGCGGACGCGGAAGGGACCGTCAATGTCCAGAAGCGGATCCCGGTGAAGCTCACCATTAATGATCCGGTGGGGATGCTGCCGGATCATACCAGCGAGCAATTTGAACTGGTGTTTGCGTATGACCGGACGCTCCCGGATACCTACGGGCTCGGGCCGGAGGCCGATAAGACCAGATCCACGCTGGAATCCGAATGGGGCCACGGGACGGTAACCTTCACGCTGAGGAATAGTGAATCAGGAAGTGAAAAAGAATGCAAACTGGATCTGTATACCGGGAAACTCGATGATGCCTGTGTGAAGCCGGAAGAGAAAGAGGAAAAAGAAGGCAAAACAATATATATACTGCCGGAAACCACTGTTGAACGGGAAGATACCGATGACGGTTTCGTTTACCGGTTCTATGCGCTGTCGGGCATGAGTCCCGTCGCGGACAGGATCCGGGTGAAATATGACGGGGTGCCGGACAATAACTTTTTCTACTTTTATCCCTCTGCAGAGGAGGATGTAAAGTATATCGATATCGTTCCGGAGCAAAAAGATGAGGTTCGGCTGGAGATCACGGAGAGCTTCATGGTTGAAAATGCACGGAACCATGCGTTCCTGACGGCTCAGCTTCACTATGATCCCGCCATCGCGGAAAAATACAGCGTCAAGCCGTATCAAGAACTGACGATCATTGCAGCGAATACCGATGATTCCGAGGTCCGGTATGTTTATGATCTCACTGCCGGAACGATCAGTGACAGCAATGTGGAGGTCACCCGCACCGATCCGGAAAGCGGTCTGATCGAATTTGTGATCAAAAACGTCTGGAGTACCGGGGAAATTAAGAGCCTGGAACTTAAATACAGCTGTGACAGCTCAGAAGATACCTGCAGCAGCCCGGACGAGTTCTTTGCCGCGGCAAGCGTTTCAGACAAAAACCCGGAGAAACGCTCCGTCGAGGTCAAAATTGACAACGCGGTCAACGCGGACAAAAACACCGCCAGCGCGATCTTCTCGATCGGGGAGGTTCCCGCTGATCTGGAAAAATACGGGATCTTTGACGGAAAGGTTGCCCTGACGATCTCCGGAGGAAATTCCGAGTGTAAATTCGACAGGGAGTCGATGCAGTTTGAATCGCCTTGTCAGGGAACGGTCACTGTGGTGGACGGGGATCGTTACCTTGTAAAGGATGTGTTCGGATTCAGTGTGCCGGGCGGTCTTTTCGACAGGGTGCAGGTATCACTGTCCGGTCCGTATCTGGGTGCCGATTCTCCTGGCGCTGAAAGAAATATTGAAATGATCCCGATGACGGTCAAAGCTTCGGACGCAGTCACGATTAAGCAAAGTGATCTTTTCGCGACGCTGGATGCCGTCATTGAAGCGGGACGGCCGTCGGGTTCGGATCTGACCTGGCAGCGGATCCGCGAGCTCTATAATGTGGTGCCAAAGAGTGCGGACTGGTACACCGCTTCATCTAGCTGCAATTTTGACCTCGGATCCGCGCCCGCGCGCGGCGGTTCCGGATGTAGTACAGCTTCCATGACCGGAGGAACGTTCTCGGGCGGAACGGCAGCTTATATTCTGAATAACTGGAAGATCAATTCGGACGACAGCAATGTCTATGCACTGCTGTATGACCACAAAAGCGGTTCTGATGTTTATTATGGATATTTTACAGGGCGCCCGATTGATGCGATGATCCAGGACGATACGCCTGTGATCGCGGTTGAAAACGCGATGCGCTCATCCGAAAATAATGTGTATGTGACCTTTACGATCACTTATCCGCTTGGTTTGGTGGAATCGAAATATCATGCCGTAAACCATATCGTATTTGACAGAACGGGCGGACCGACCGGTTATTATGATATCATGGCCGGCGCATTTCCCGACTATGTCCCCGTGGACGGGACGCTCACGAAGACAGGAAACCGTTACGTGGTCCGCGATCTTCACGGTATAAACAGAAATTTCTCGCCGGAAAGAGACACCGGTTTTGCGATCTGGCTGAGCGGCGAATATGGATATTACGATTCCGGAACCACGTGGGCCTGGGCGGATTACTCGAAGGTCGATGTACAGCTTTCCATCACGGACGCCACCCGTTTTGCCCGCGCATTCGCGTTCATGCAGACCATATTCAGCATTGATGATGTTGACTGGCTTACGGAATACGGTCTCGGGCTGGAAGGAACGTTCAATTTCATTGCGCGCGGTGCCGACGAAACAGGGGGCGAGCGGGTAAACACCTGTTCCCTGGTGATGCCTGCCGGCAGTTTCAGCTGCGATCCTGCCCAGACCGACGCGGAAGCGGAAGTCGAATACACGGGTGGTACTACCTGGAAATTCACACTGCGCAATATGACGGCGGACACCTATTATAGCGAGCCGCTGTTCTCGGTGACGGGGGATAACAGCTATCTCTTTGATGTCCAGAATCCAATCGTGTCGTATACGAGGTTTACCGAAGCCAGACCCGGACTTATCGTCACTGACGCGTTGAAAACATCCACGGAGACGACGAGCGTTACCTTTACGCTTAACAATTATTCGGATCTGTGGGATACGGATTACCGGGTCTTCGGCGATCTGAAGCTTCAGTTGAGCAAGGGTGAACCGCCGGACGTTGGCGATTATCGTTATTTCCTGACAGACTGGAAAAAGATCCGCAGTCTTTCAGACGGCGAGACCCACCATGTCGATCTCGGATTCGGGTATACAGCGGATATCACGAAAAACGGCGCGACGATAGAGATCAAAAACCTTACGATGAAACCCGAAAATTACCGGTATTTCCTCGTCGGGGTCTTGTACGAGTATGACCGGAACGCTTATGAATTTTCCGGCTACAGGGCGCTTACCAACAATCTCGGTTACGGGACGTTTTCCCCGGTATCGCTTTCGGTCGATATTGAACCGTAGAAAGGCAGGATCGAATGGAACGAACAAAGATCATCATCATCCTTTTACTGGTTTTCTGCCTTGCGGGCATCAGCGCGGTTTCCGCCCAGGAGGCGGAGCGGCAGATCCTGGACGGGTCCATGCTTGCGGCGGGGCAGTCCTTCCGCTTCAGCGTGACGGCTGATTCCGATGAGAACCTTTCCTTCCTGGGGGCCCTGCCGGAAGTGACGGCCGTGCTCTGTCCGGCCGGGGCGGCGGAGAGCGCCTGTATGACCATGATCATGGAGCCGGAAAGACAGGACGGCACTTCCGTCCGTTTCTCCTTCCTTGTGGAGGAGCTGCCTTCTGCGGGGGATTACACGCTGGATATCCTTTTCAGTGATGAAACGGGGACGTTTGAGGCGCAGTCCGCTTCCTACCGGATCACGGGCGTCCGCGATGCCGTGAACGTGGTGACGCAAAAAGTCACGGTCCGGCCGGAACTGCTGGATGGAAACGGCACCCCCCAGATCTACGGCAATACGGTCTATGTGAATGACTGGTACACCTTCCGCATCACGGCGGACGGTTCAATGAATGACAGTGTCGTGCTGACGGCCGCGCTGCCCTCCTCGTTTTCCGCTCTGCGGGCTGATCCGGCTTCCGAATGTATGCAGTATGTGAATGAAGACCGGACGCAGCTGCGCATCCCCGGCAACGCCTGGAATGCCGGGAACGGCAATCAGTTTTCCTGCCGGATCCGTTTTACGGATGCAGCATGGGTCGCGGCAAATCCGATCGTGTTCAGCCTTGAAGAGGCGGACGGCGGAACCTATAAAAGCGGCATCCGCTTTGAAATGGACCGGCTGAGCTGGAATTATTATCCGGTGTGCGTCGCAAAATATCCTGCCACGCACCAGTTCCAGATCTTTGACGGCACCGGCACCATGGTGTGCAGTGATATGATCCCCTGCGGTGCGCTCCGTGCGGACGAAGTTTACACCGCCACCTATAAGATCCCTGCTGACTGGAGCACCCCGATGCCTGCCGGACGGAGCCTTTCCGCCCGAATCCAGTGGCCGGCAGACTGGGCCCTGGCGCTGCAGCAGCCGGAAGATGCCGCGCTTGCCGCGGAATACGGAACCCCCTGTGAGGTGGACCAATACGGCAGAACCTTCCTGCAGCTTGCGGAGACTGCGGACGGACGCTACAGTGCCTCCTGCACCTTTGTCCCCGGCGGGATCACCGATCCGCATCAGGAAACGATGGATGTCAGCCTGAACGGCAATTCCTATCAGCTCGCCGACTTGAAGGTCTGGCTGCCCGCTTCGATCACCAAAACGCAGGCGGTCCTGACGCCTTCGCTGACGTACCGCGCCGCGGCCGGTTCTGAGGCAGCCGAACAGATCAGCGGCGGAACGGTCCCCGCACTTTACCGGACTGCCGGTGAGCTCCCCAATACGTACGGTTCGGACGACGCGCCGGCCCTTTATACGCTGCGGGCGGAGATCAGCGGTGTACCCGCATCACGGCGGCCGCAGTCGGGTGATGCCGTCCTCGTGAACTGGTCCGTTCTGGATCGGCTGGCAGAAACGGGCGACCTGCCCGGATGCCTGGTGCCCTCCGGAACGGGATATCTGCTCGGGACGCTTGAGCAGACTGCGGACGGCACCTGGGGCGCGGAATGTGCTTTCCGTTTCCCGGAGACCATGTCCGCGGATACCCCGGCGGGGCCGCTGGATCTGCAGCTCATCTCCGGTGCCTATCAGACTTCCGCACGGGTCCAGATGAGCGGATCGGCATTCAGACGGGATACGCTCTTTGTGGATATCGACGTCCCGGCCCATATGCTGCTGATGCAGCCGAATGAAATGCGTGTCAGCCTGAAGGAAGAAAACGGCGGGATCTCGGATTATCTGCGCGCGGTGCTTGCTTCCGCGGATCCGGCCCTGGTCAGCACCTGGGAACATAATTTCCTGACGGATTGTCAGGGCGTATATACGCTTTCCGAAAACGGGGAAGCCTCCTGTACGGCTGATTTTGTGCAGTCGACAGACAGTCCGTCCGCGATGCATTTTGAACTGGACAGCACTGTCCTGAACAGACTTTTCAATGTACAGTACCGTCCGGCACAGGATCTCACGGTGCCTGAAGTCAAACGCGTTCAAGCCGTCCTGACCCCGTCGCTGACGCTCCGCATGACCGCGGACGCGGCCGAAACGGATGCCGCGGCCGGCGGCACGATCGCCCCGCTTTACCGTACGGCAGGGGATTCCCCGAATTATTATAATGATACGTCCGCGCCGGCGCTTTACAGCCTC
The DNA here is from genome assembly GCA_902795255.1 of uncultured Chloroflexota bacterium. The sequence goes on along the minus strand of CADBKS010000145.1, from coordinate 2,032 downwards.
AAAGCTTCTGTGAGCGGTGTCAACACGGGCAGCGAACCGCTTCCGGGCGATTACGTGAAAGTGGACTGGCCCGTGCTGGACAGCCTGGCGGCATCCGGTGACCTGCCGGCCTGCCTGGTCCCCGTTGAAGACGGATATATGCTCGGTACGCTGAGCGCTTCTGCCGACGGGACCTGGAGCGCTGCCTGCGATTTCCGCTTCCCGCAGACGCTGGACGGGAATACCGCCGGTGCTCCAATGGAGATGACGCTTGCTTCCGCTGCGTATGAGGCGGAAGCCCGATTCGAAATGTCCGGAAACGCTTTCCGGACCGAGACACTTTTTGTGGATGTGACTGTTCCTGCGTCGGTCCCGCTGATGCAGCAGACGGAATTCCGCGTGAAGCTGACGGACTCCACCGGCGGCCTTTCGGATTACACCCGCGCAATGCTCGCTTCCGGAGACATCAGCCTTACCAGCGACTGGATCTTCAATTACGCGACAGACTGCCAGGGCCTCTATACCTTCTCCGAAACCGGGGAAGCGGTATGCGGCGCTTATTTCGACATTCCCACCGGAGAGGATTCGGTGATGCATTTTGACCTGAACAGCCCGCTGGTCGGGTCGCTGTTTACGGCCGAATTCCGGCCTTCCGCGGATATCACCGTGGCCGGTATCGCGAAGACGCTGGTCTCCCTGACGCCGTCCCTGCGGCTGCATATGACAGACGGGGCCCCCGAGACCGATGCGGCAGCCAGCGGCATGATCGGCCGGCTTTACCGCTCCGCGGATCCTTTCCCGAACGCGTCGGGAGTCAGCAGCCTGCCCGCCCGCTACAGCCTGCGTGCTGAGACCGGCAGCATTCCTTCCGGAACCGCACCCGGTGCCGGCGACTATATCCGGGTCACCTGGCCGCTGCTCGACAGTCTGGCGATGACCGGAGACCTGCCCGCCTGCTTCACTCCGGATACGGAAGGGTATATCATGGGGAATCTGCTCCGGAGCGAGAGCGGGACCTGGGTCGCTTCCTGCGATTTCCGCTTCCCGCAGACGATGGGAGCGGATACCGCCGGCGGAGCGATGCGGATGGAGCTGGTTTCTGATTCTTATGAAGCGGCTGCTTCCCTCGAAATGTCCGGCCAGCCTTTCGCAAAAGAAGCGCTTTATGTCGATCTTGATGTCCCGTCTGAAATTCAGGTCGGGGAAAATACCGTGTTCAAAGCCCGTCTGACGGGTGAGGACGGAGAGCTCTCTGAATATATGCGGGCGGTCCTGGATTATGAAAAAGTCAGCCTGTACGCCGACTGGCCGTATAATTACGTCACTTCCTGCCAGGGATTTTATGAATTCAATGAGACCGACAGTGCCGAATGCAGCGCGCTGTTTGATTTCCCTGTCGAAAGCGGTACGGATATGCACTTTGAGGTGGATTCCGCCGCGGCCGGTGTACTGTTTGATGCCGTGATCCGGCCCTCCGCGGATATCCGGATCGCGGAGGTCAGCAATGTGAAGGCGAACCTGACTGTGCAGCTCCTGCATGCCGGTGAGGAGATCCCGCTGCCCGCTTCGGAATCGGATGCTTTTGAGGTCGGCGAAGACTATCAGCTCCGCTTCATTCTGAAGCCGGAAGAACGGTTTGCCAATGTGCTTGATCATGTCACGGTCGATCCGGAAGGCCGTGTGCTTGACTGGTCCGCCCCGCTGATGGTCCGCTGGGCCGCGCTTCCGGAAGTGCAGACTTCGCTGGATCTCTATCGGGACGGGGACCATTTCACCGCCCGCTACGATTTCAACTTTATGACGGGCGATGTCGATCTTTACGGAGATTTCAGCATCCTGACGGCGGATGTATGGATCAATGGCTGGGATGTCACCGTGATGAACGGGGAAGGCGGTCTGCAGCTTCCTTCCCGGATCAATCGGAAGGCAGTCACGCTTTCTTTCTCGGATTTCACTGTGGATGGAAGCATGGAACAGGTTTCGGACCTGTTTGCCGGTCAGACCGCGGCGTTTGATGTGAACATCGAAGGCAGTATGGAAACGATGGACCTGA
>CADBKS010000144.1 GCA_902795255.1 uncultured Chloroflexota bacterium | reverse complement strand
TATTCGAAGCAGGAGCTTCGCCCCCAAGTTTATTGAGCCTGAGACGCCACATTTATTTATGCATCCGCGGCTCATAATAAGACTCACCCATACAAAACGGCGGATACCTGTTCTCTTCTGCCGTACATTGTTTTCGTACCGTTATTCCGGGTTCGCGGCGTTGCCGAGACCGTCAAATTTTACGGAGCCGACCTTCAGATCCTTGAACGCTTCATAAAAATCAAAATCATCCGTGTTCACCATCTGTTCGCCTTCATATTCGAAATGGACGATATAAGCGAAATCTCCGTGGTACATGTTCGCATTCATTTCAGACAGGTCATAGCCGAAGTCTGTCCACCCGTCATCAAACAGTTCCTGGCCTGTCTTGCCGATGAGTTTGTCCAGTTCTTCCTGCGTGGGGACCTGTTCGCTGAGGTTTTCGATGGAATCGATCTCAAGCTTGGAGATCAGTTCACGCACTTTCTGATCCCGCTCTTCATCGTATTCTTCTCCCCAGACCATATCGGCTGCTTCTTTCGTCAGCGCTGCCTTCGCCCGGTAATAAAGACCGTCTGCTTTGAAGACATAAACGAATTGCTTCTCTGAATAAGCCTCCTGGTAATTGCCGGTTTCTTCATAGGGCAGGATATCGCCCATGGTCTTCACGGCAGAGGGATCAAAACTGCCGGAACTGACAGAGGCTGCGGTACTGCCGGCGTTTTCAGAGCTCGCGGAACTGCCGTTTTGAACGGGTTCCGTTTTTTTGCATGCCGTCAGCATGAATATTGCTGCCGTAATTACACAAACAAGAATTATGATCTTTTTCATTTTTTATATTCCTCCTGTATGAGTTCATCTGAATATGCACATGGCACCCGGAAGAAAGGATCCGGACCTGCACCGCCGGATAATGAGCCTGAGACGACAGATTTATTTTTTGTATCTCCGGCTCCTGATGAAACTCACCCCTGTATAACGTTGGATGCCTGTTCAAAGTTCCGGGCGGATCCGTTGGGTGTTTTTCCGGAACTGCCGTGTATGCCGTCCATCGAAACGGACTGCGGGGCAAAATACGATTATAAAACAGGTCTGTGCCGCAGACGGCAGACAGTGCAATACGGTTACATAATTATCAGCATTTTGTCCCTGATCGGAATTATTTCAGTGTAATACCCGCCATAATGCAAAAAACCTGACCCGGATGATCCCGGCGCTCTCATCTGCGGCTTCATTTACTGCTGTAGGAGACACTTCCGCCTGCCATGAACACATCAAAGGAAACGCCGATATGTATCTGCAAACGCTTGCTGGTACCCACACTTCTGCAGAACCACCGCCTGCCGGTGTGGCATCTCTGATATCACGGACAATATAAATGATTAATGACGTAATAAAACGTGGAAACTGTCATATTTTGCAAAAAAAGCTCCTCAAAACCTGCAAACCTTTGCAGATATTTTGCAAATAACATGCAAAATCAGGTTTGACGATTATGATTAAAATAGATAAGATTTTACATGAAAAGGCGGAATTACCATGGCTGTAACACTGAAAGATATTGCAAAGGTTTGCAACGTTTCCTACTCAACGGTTTCCCGTGCGCTGAACGGAAAGAAAGCCCGTCCTTCCAGAAAACTGGATGAGATCCGCGAAACTGCCCGGGCGCTGGGCTACAAACCGAATTCGCTTGCCGTTCAGCTCGTGACGCGGAAAACCAACAAGATCGGATTGCTGATCCCCGATATTGCAAACCCGCATTATTCGGAAATTGCAAAGTCAGTGGAAGACGCGGCCTTTGTCAACGGTTACCAGATGTTCCTCTGCAATTCCGACTGGGATGTCCGGAAAGAAGTGCTTTACCGGGATGCCCTGCTGGACAGCCGTGTTGCCGGGATCATTGCCATGCCGGTCTGTGATGAAAGCCATGTGCTGTTTCACGGACTGGATACGCCGGTCGTCCTGCTGGGGAGCCGGACGAAAGAAAACGACCTGAGCACCGTTGTAATGGACAATTTCAAGGCGGCATTTCAAATCACGGAGGAGCTGATCCGTTCCGGCCATGACCGCCTGGCCTATATCGGACGGAAAGTGAAGAATTACACTTCATCTGACAGGGAAGACGGATTTTACGCGGCTGTGCGGGCAAATTCAGACGCTGTCCGGTCTGCGGAGGCTGTGGTGAGCACGAGCTACCAGCTGGCCGGCGGCTACAGGGCAGCCATGGAGCTGCTTCGCCGGGATGTGAAACCCAACGGGATCATCGCCTTCAATGACTTTATCGCTCTCGGAGCGATCCAGGCTGTTGAAGAACTCGGGCTCAGGCCGGGAGTGGATGTGGAGATCATCGGTTTTGACGATATTCAGTTCTCCTCGCTGCCGAAGATCAACCTCACGACGATCACCCCGTCGAATGAGGAACTGGGACGGCTGGCCATCGAGACCGTGATCCACGCTTCGGAGTCGCAGGAAAAGTACTGCCGGAATATTCTGCTGGAGCCGCATATCATTTACCGTTCGACCTATCAGCATGAAGAGGCTGAAAACGCGGAAAACGGGTTGGAAACCCGAAATAAATAAAGGAGAAGAAAATGAAAAAATCCATCGTATTGTTTTTGCTGCTCATTGCAGTTCTAAGCAGCGTACTGGCCGTTTCGGCAAAAGACGAACTTGTCGTCTATACCGCTTTGAATGAAGACGAGATGGCTTCTTTCGTTGAAAGATTCAAGGCTGACACCGGGATCGAGATCGAATACATCCAGGGCGGTGCCGGTGATATCTCTGCCCGCGTTCTGGCAGAAAAAGATTCCCCTTATGCCGATGTGATGGTCGGCGGTTCCGTCGATGTTTATGAACCGCTTGCCCGGGAAGGGCTGTTTGTAAAATACGATTCCCCGAACAATGACGGTCTGGATGCCCGTTTCAATGATCCGAACGGCTACTGGCAGGGCTGGTATATGGGCGTGCTGGGCATCGTCATCAACCGCGACCGTTTCGCTGCGGAACTGGCTCCGCTCGGGCTTGAATATCCGAAGACCTGGGATGATCTTCTGGACGAACGCTACAAGAACGTCTTCGTTACCTCCAATCCCGTGACTGCGGGCGGCGGTTACATCTTCGCTGCGGATCAGATCTTCCGTCTCGGAGAAGAAGGCGCCTGGAATTATTTCCACGAACTTGATAAGAATGTCCATCACTATTATAAGGGTGCCGGCGACTGCATCAGCCCTGTTGCGACCGGTGAATTCATTGTCGGTATGAGCTGGGTCCACGATATCTATAAACAGGTCAAGGCCGGGTATCCGATCGATGTGGTGATCCCTGAAAAGACAGCTTATGAGATCGGCGGTGTTGCGATCGTCAACAGCGGCAAGAACACTGAAAACGCTCAGAAATTTGTGGACTGGCTGCTGACCGAAGAGATCGGTACCATGAACACCAAGAATTCCAACCGCTATTCCGTCCTGCCGTCGGTGGAGTCTCCGGAGGGTCTGCCGCTTCTGGAAGAAGTCGATCTGGTCGACTATGATCGCGCAAAAGCCGGCGAAATGAAACCGGATGTCGTTGCCCGCTTCGACGAAGAGATCATCTCCAAGCGCTGACCGCGCTGAATAACAACGGTGAAGGGATGCACCACATCCCTTCACCTGTTTTTTCTGTGATCCGCCTGAAAGATAAAGGAGGGGTTCCTGAAAAATGCAAAAGACAAGTGTAGCCGGTAAATTCCGGGAATTCAAAAGACTGAAAAATGAACCGCTGCTGCTGATCGCGATCCTGCTGATCATCGCTTTTGTCTGTTATTTTGTGATCTGGCCGGTTTACCGATTGATGACGGTGGCGAAACTTTCCGAGTATAAAGTTCTCTTCACAACGCCGCGCTGGGGCCGGGCGCTGTGGAACAGTTTGTATATGATGGTGATCTCAACACTGTCCTGCACCTTTGTTGCATTTATTTTCGCTTATACGATGACCAGGCTTGATGTCCCGCTGAAGGGGCTGTTCCGGTTCATTACACTGCTGCCGGTCGTCTCGCCCCCGTTTATTGTGGCTTTGTCCTATATTCTTCTGTTCGGGGTCCAGGGGATCATCACCAAACGTCTGCTCGGGCTTTCCGTGGATGTTTACGGGCGGTTTGGCCTGTGGATCGTACAGACGGTGACCTTCTTTCCATATGCATTTTCCGTCATTTACGGCGTTTTACAAAAGATCAGCACAAATCTGGAATACGCGGCTTACAACATGGGTGCCTCCCGATGGCAGGTGTTTAAAGATGTTCTCTGGCCGCTGGCCCGTCCCGGTGTGGCGGGCGGAGCGCTGATGGCTGCCATCAATGTGCTGACAGATTTCGGCAATCCGCAGATGATCGGCGGAGATCTGGCACTGCTGGCCAATGAAGCCTATATGCAGGTCGTCGGCTGGTATGATATGAAGACGGCTTCGATCCTTGCCATGCTGCTGATGATCCCGTCATTCATTATTTTTGTGATCAACCGTTTCTGGGTTGGTCGAAAGTCTTATGTGACGGTGACCGGAAAAGAGATCTCGCTGCCGCCTTATCCGGTCCATCCGGCCGTGAAGTGGGGGCTTTTCGGTTTCTGCGTTTTCGTTTCTGTCTTTATTCTGCTGGTGTACGGTTCGCTGTTCGTCGGGTCCTTCACAAAAGCCTGGGGCTATGACTGGTCGCTGACCCTTACGAACTACAACTATGTCTGGGGTAAATTCCGGCAGATCTGGAACAGTATCCGCTTTGCTTTCCTTTCAGCTGCGTTTGCAGCGCTGCTGGGGCTGATCCTTGCTTACATCGTTCAGAAAAAGGAAGTCGGGATCAACAAGCTGCTGGATTTTCTGGGCGTCATGCCTTCCGCGATCCCCGGTATGTTCCTGGGACTGGCTTATGTGATCGCATTCAACCGGAAACCGGTCAAACTGACAAATACATCCGCGATCATGGTGCTGGCACTGCTTTTCTGGAACCTGCCGACCTGTTATTCTTCTGCGGTTGCAGGGATCCAGCAGATCGGGAATTCAGTGGAGGATGCGGCGCTGAACCTTGGCGCGAACAGTTTCCGAAGCTTCCGGGATGTCATCATCCCGCTGCTGAAGGTTCCTTTTATGTCTGGGTTCGTGCTCTCGTTCCTGCGTTCCGTGACCTGTCTTTCGGTCATCATCTTCATTTATTCTCCGAAAACCTCGGTCGGGACGGCATCGATCCTCGGACTGGTTTCTTATGGTCAGTGGGGTGCCGCGGCCGCTTTTACCGTGATCCTGATCGCGATCGCGTTTTCGGTACTTTTGATCGCCCAGCGGATCATGCGGAAACTGGGTACGGAATTGGAAATCTAAAGGGAGGCAAAGGATTTCACTATGGAAAACGGAAAAAGCTTTATTCAATTCTCCCATGTTACGAAAAAATTCGGTGATTTCAAGGCGTTGGACGATATCAGCCTGGATATTCCCAAAGGCTGCTTTACGACGCTGCTGGGCCCGTCCGGCTGCGGAAAAACCACACTGATGCGTCAGCTGGCCGGTTTTTCCGAACCGGATGAGGGACAGATCTATGTCGACGGAAAGCTCATGAACGGGCTGCCGCCTTTCCGGCGGAATACGCCGCTTGTTTTTCAGGAATATGCGCTGTTTCCGCATATGACCGTTTATGAGAATATATCCTACGGTCTGCGCCTGCGGAAAATGAACAAAAAGGAGATCGATGCAAAAGTGCAGCGGATGCTGGAAATGTTCACGCTTCAAGGGATGGAAAAACGCTTCCCGAAGGAGCTTTCCGGCGGACAGCAGCAGCGCGTGGCATTTGCCCGGGCGCTGATCATGGATGAGGAGATCCTGCTGCTGGATGAACCGCTGAGCAACCTGGATGCGACGCTGCGCGTGGAAGTGCGGAGCGAACTCCGGCAGATCCAGCAGAAGTTCGGGATCACCGTGATCTATGTGACGCATGATCAGGATGAAGCACTGTCCATGTCCGATCAGATCGCGGTCATGCGCGGCGGACGGATCCAGCAGCTCGGGATCCCGACAGAGATCTATTTTCACCCGAAAAACCATTTTGTGGCAGATTTTATCGGCTCGGTCAATTTCGTGGAAGGGACCGTGGTCCGTTGTTCGGATGGGATGATCCATGTTAAATGGAAATCAATGGATTTCTCTGTCAGGTATGACGGACCGGAGGTCCGGCCCGGGGATCAGGTGGAGGTCGTTCTGCGGCCGGAAGCGATCCTGATCGAAAAAGACGGAGATAAAAACGGATCCGGCCTGCGGGGGAAGATCACATTTTCGAGCTTTCTGGGCCGTTATATCCGTTATTTTATCGATGTGGACGGGAAGAGCCTGATCGTGGATGACTCCAATCCAAGCCTTTCAGGCGCGCTCAGCGGTGAGGTGGGACTGAAGCTGGATCTGACAAAGGTCCACGTTCTCTCCGGAAAGGAAGCGTAAGAAGCAATATGGTCCGGATCGATTTCATCAATGTCGGGTACGGGGATGCTGTTTTACTTCAGTTTTTATCTGAGGAAAAGGATGTATATCGGGTACTGGTCGACTGCGGTGATCTGGATATCGGGGCAAAACCGCTGCCATCCGCCCGGATCTGCGCCGCGGATTACCTTTCCGCTTTGCAGATCGATACACTGGATCTTGTGCTGATCTCCCACCTGCATCTGGATCACGTTGGCGGTCTGCTTCAGGTGGCGGAAAAGGTGCGGATCCGTGAGCTGTGGACGAATTATCTGCCGCCGGAAGACTGCCGGAACGGCGCTGCTTTTGATATTTCCGTAAAGGACTGCGGGGCACGGTGCCTGGTGAAAGCGCTGGACACCCTGTGCAGTGCCCTCGCCGTATTGAAAGCGGAGGGGTGCAGGATCCGCTGTATGACGGAAAAGGAGAGGATGCCTTTGCCGGGAGGAGAGCGAAACAGTCTGGAGCTGTATGCGCCGGACAGATCGCTGCTGGAGAGACAGAAAACCGTTTTGGACCATGTCTGCCACGGGGTTCAGGATGAGGCGGAACTTCATGAGCTGGATCTTTTTATCAACAATACGAGCCTGCGCGCGGCTTTCACATCCGAAGGCAAAACTGTCTTTCTCCCCGGTGATACCTACGGCGCGTTTTTAGAACGCTGCGGTTGCTCTCCGTGTGATCTGCTGAAAGTCCCGCATCACGGCCATCTGGACGGCATTACGGAAAAACTGCTCCGGAAGATGCACCCGGCACATGCCGTTATTTCCGTGTCGGATGACCGGACGGATGACTGTCCGTCCGCGGTCCTGCTGGACCGGCTGAAGCGGGCTGATATTGCTGTTTCTTTTACGGACGCGGTGTGTATGTGCGGCATCGAGCCGGATCCGCACAGCGCGGTCCGTTTTACACTCGGTTCCGGCGGGATCACCCGTTCGTATGTGAAAATCTGATCTGTTTTTCAGAAAGCGCGCTGCCGGCAGAGACTTTTCTTTGCCGGCGGTTTTTCATGCAGAGAATGAGCTCATTTTCATTCCCATTGCCCGAATTGGATCAGCGTGAAAAAGCCTCACCGACGACAGGACAGTGCTGCGGTGACAGTTCCCTCGACACCTGCGGTGTCTGCGGAAAACCGTCCCCGTTGGGATGGCAGCCGGCCCCTGC
>CADBKS010000143.1 GCA_902795255.1 uncultured Chloroflexota bacterium | reverse complement strand
GGAACCCGTGTTCGATGGGCTCGGCTACCCCATTGAAGGGTATCGCAACAACTACAAGAGCGACACTCGCAAGTGTCTCGGTATCGTGAGCGATAAGTATCGTGTCTGCCAGAACTCCGATGCGTTCGCCTTTATTGACGGCCTCATCGGCCCGCATGCGCAGTATGAGAACGCAGGTGCGTGTAAGAACTACAAGGTCAACTGGATTCAGGTGAAACTTGAACCTCGGGATATCATGGGGGACGGGTACAACAACTACCTGTATTTCAAGAACAGTTTTGACGGTGGTTCTGCGGTGAAGGTATGCATCACCCCCGTCCGCATAATCTGCAAGAACATGCTGAACCTTGCAGTGAAACGTGCGGATCGTGTGTTCAGCATCCGCCACACCGGAGATATCTCCGGCAAGATTAAAGAGGCGGACATGACCCTGAAACTCAGTGAACGCTACCTCGCAGAGGTGAATGAAGAGTACGTTCGCCTCGCCCGCATCAAGCTGAGTCAGCAGAAGGTGCAGTCAGTGTTTGAACAGCTCTTCCCCATCGAGAAGGATGCTACGAAGACCGCCCGCACGAATGCGGAACGTCAACGTGCTGCATCGCTGCTTCGTACCACCCGGACGAGTACGATGACGAAACGGTCCGATGCTTCTTCAAAAACATCCGAAGGATATTTATCATTCCTGATTGATAGAAATACTTGGCGTTGCCCGAAAGATACCGATGATTCAAAGATCTGCGATGCACTTCGGTAACACGACCGCTAAACTGCAGAGTCAGGCAGGTTTGAACGGCGGCGAATTTCAAATTAAATAAAAAACGGCTTGGTTTAAGCCGGTTTTGGGAATAAAAAAGAGCGGACAACGAGAATCGAACTCGTATTAGATGCTTGGGAAGCACCTGTTCTGCCATTGAACCATGCCCGCAACTGACTTTATTATTATAACCGTTTTTGCCGTTTTGCCAACATTTTTGTGAAAAACAGCAAATCCAAAATCAAAAGCAAAAGCCCGGCGGTTTGGAGCCGGGCCTTTTGCTGAAATGATATATCAGTGGTTCAGGATGCGGTCCGGGTAATTGCCGATCGCCACATCCACACCCAGGTCGGAGAGGCGCTGATAATCTTCCAGGGTGTTGACCGTGTAGGTGTTGATCTCCAGACCGTATTGCTTCACTTCCTCAACAACGGAGGGGATCAGGTTCGGGAAAGACGGATGGAAGCACTGGACCCCGTGATCGTGGCAGTATTTCCCGGCATCGATCACCCAGGATTCGAAAAGGAATCCGCATTTCAGTTCCGGGGCAGCTTTGCGCATCCGCATCACGGAGAAGTGGTTGAAACTGGAGATAATGACCTTGTCGGAAAGCCCGTACTTCCGGACACAGTCGCGGACAGCTTCCTCGATCCCCGGATATTCGAACTTGCCGGTTTTCAATTCGATGTTTGTGACGATATCGTAGTTTTTGACCAGCGCCATAACTTCATCCAGCGTCGGGATCTGAACGGTGCCGTATTTGCCTTTGAATACGGATGAAGCATCCAGCGTTTTCAGTTCCTCAAGGGTATAATCCCGCACATAACCGCTGCCGTTAGTCGTGCGGTCAAGCGTCTCATCATGGATAACGACCATTTTACCGTCTTTGCTGAACTGTACATCCAGTTCAATGCCCGCGACGCCGATCTCGATGGCTTTTTCAAAGGCGAGCAGAGTGTTTTCAGGATACATGCCGCTGTAACCGCGGTGACCGAAGAATTTTGTCATGAAAGGGCTCCTTTACATTTGAACTGATGATTATTTTAAACCCTGACCCTGAACATGTCAAATCAGATGACGTATGAATCAGTTTGTAATATTTAATTACGGACTTTTGTCAGTTTCATTTACCCTTGACACAGTATTCAATTGAATTATGATTGATTTATCAGTTTATGGAATGAAAACCGGGTCAAATCAATGCGTACAGATGGAAGATGGTCAAACTCAGTGATTTCAAAAGCAGGCTGTTCTGCAAAGATCACTGCCGCTTTCTCGGTATCTGTCCCTTAAAACCGTAAAAAACCGCTCCGGCGGTTTGTATTTTTTATTCAAAGAAAGGATATTCATATGAACAATAAAAGACGTTTAATTCTTTTGGCTTTATGCCTGATCGCGGCACTGAGTGCTCTGGCGACCGCTGCATTTGCGGACAGCAATAAGCTGACCATCTACACGGCCTTCCCCGAAACCGAAGTGATCTATTACTTCAATAAGTTCGCTGAAGAAACCGGTATCAAGATCGATTACATCCGCCTTTCCGCCGGTGAAATGCTCACCCGTGTTGAAGCCGAAAAGGATAATCCGCAGGCTGCCCTGATGTTTGGCGGTTCCACCGATAACTATATCGCTGCTGCCGAACGCGGACTGTTCGAACCGTACCAGTCCCCCGAACTGGCCAACACTCCCGCGGCTTACCTGGATCCGACCGGAACCTGGAACCCGATCTATGTCGGCTGCATCGCATTCGCGTGCAACTCCGACTGGTTCAAGGAAAACGGCTATGAATATCCGAAGACCTGGGCTGACCTTCTCGATGAAAAATACAAGGGCGAGATCATCATGGCCCATCCGGCGACCTCCGGTACCGCATACACCGTCCTTGCGACCCTGATCCAGCTCAAAGGCGAAGAAGGCTGCTGGGAATACATGACCGAACTGAACAAGAATATCAGCCAGTATACAAAATCCGGTTCCGCCGCTCCGAACGCCGTGGCGCTGGGCGAAGCCGCGATCGCGCTGACCTTCTCCCACGATGCGCTCCAGCTGACTCCGGAAGGCTATCACATTGAGCTTTCCTTCCCCGAAGACGGCACGGGCTTCGAAGTCGGCGCTGTCGCGCTGATCAAGAACGGTCCTGCGGACGAACAGGAAAACGCGAAGAAATTCATTGACTGGATCTGCTCCGTTGCCGGCCAGGGCTCCTATGCCGAAAATGATTCCTTCCGTGTCCCGACCAACACCCAGGCTCCTGTTGCCGAAGGCCTTGTCACCCTGGACCAGGTTCCTGTGATCGACTACGACGCGGTCTGGGCTTCCAACAACAAGAGCAAGTACTGCGAAGAATTCGAAGAAAAGATCGTTGCGAAACCGCAGTCCTAAGGTTTCCGTTTGATTGATCTGATGTATAAGCCGGGCTCCCTTCCGACTTCGGGAGGGAGCCTTTCAATCAAACCCGCTGTGCAGATGCAGCAAAGGGGGAGGGTCTATGGAAGTTACCTCAAAAGGCAGCGGTAAAACCGCCTCTCAAATGAAACGGCTGAATGATACCAAAACTATTCTGCGGCAGCCGGTTCTGCTTTTTGCGGTCATTGCAACGATTTTGCTGCTTATTCTTTTTGTCGTGTATCCCCTGGTAAAAGTCCTTATTTTCAGCCTGACAGATGAAAACGGGGTCTTTTCAACGGCGAACCTGACGAACATTCTGACTTCGTCAAGATATCTGAAAGTATTCGGCCGGACGATGCTGCTTGGCCTGATCGTGGCGGTCCTGTCCACATTTGTCGGCTATATTTATGCATATACGATCACCCGTGTAAATGTGCCCCTGAGAGGATTCCTGACGACGATCGCCACCCTGCCGATCCTTTCACCGCCATTCGTACTGAGCCTTTCCGTGATCTTTCTTTTCGGGAAGCAGGGGCTGATCACCAAAAACCTGCTCGGCATCAGGGGAAACAATGTTTACGGCATGCCGAGCCTGATCCTGGTACAGACGATGAGCTTTTTCCCGATCGCTTATCTGACCCTGTCCGGGATCCTTTCTTCGATCGACGCGTCTGTGGAAGACGCGGCCTGCAATATGGGCGCGGGCAGGTGGAAAACATTCTGGACCGTCACGTTCCCGCTTTCCCTGCCGGGGATCATCTCCGGTGCGCTGCTGGTGTTTATTCAGTCCCTGGAGGACTTTTCAAATCCGGCGACGATCGGCGGTGATTACACAACACTGTCCATTGAAGTCTACAACATCATAACAGGCAGTTATGACATGCGGAAAGGCTCGGTGCTGGCCATTCTGCTTCTTGTCCCTGCCGTTATTGCTTTTCTGCTCAATAAATACTGGGTCAACAAAAAGAGTTTTGTTACCGTGACGGGCAAGCCGACACAGGCCCGCAAGCTGTTGAATGAACCGCATATCAAATGGCCGCTTTTCATCATCTGCATGATCTTCGCCGCGGTCATCCTGCTTTTCTACGGGACGGTGATCTTCGGTTCGTTTGTGAAAACATGGGGGATCGATTTCTCCCTGACACTCGACCAATACCGCCGCGCGCTGCAGTTCGGATTCGACAGTCTGGAGAATTCTATGGTCCTGGCAGTTATTTCCGCTGTCATCGGCGGCCTTCTGGGGATGGTCATTGCGTATATTACGGCGAAACGTGACTATTACGGCAAACGGTTTATCGAAGTATCATCCGTGCTGATGTTTGCGGTTCCCGGTACGGTGCTGGGAATCTCTTACATCCTTGCGTTCAATACCAGACCGATCCTGCTGACTGGTACGGCAGCGATCCTCGTGATCGTCTTTACCTTCCGGAATATGCCGGTGGCGATCGAATCAGGCACGACGACGCTCCTGCAGATCGACAACTCGATCGAAGAAGCCTCGACGATCCTGGGCGCGGACAGCGGTTATTCATTCCGCAGGGTGACGCTTCCGCTGCTTCGGAATGCCTTTTTCTCCGGGATCGTATATTCGTTTACCAAAGCAATTACAGCGGTCAGTGCAGTGATCTTCCTGGTTTCACCGCGCTGGACACTTGTTACCAGCAAAATCTACGGTCTGTTTGACCTCGCAAAATACGGACAGGCATCTGCCTTCGTGACGATGCTTGTCGCGATCCTGCTGGTCTTTATCGGAATATTCAACACAGTGATCAATCTGCTGCTTGCACCCAGGTCCAGAGTGCCCCAGTCGAAAAAGAAAGCGGAGGAAAATAAATGAGTCCTGCCAAACAAAACTCTGAATTCAATAAAAAGAGTTCAAATGTCATTCTGAAAGATATCACGAAGATCTTTCAGCAGCCGGATACGGGAAAAGATTTCGTTGCTGTCAACCATATCAACCTGGAGATCAATGACGGGGAAATGGTGACGCTGCTCGGACCTTCCGGCTGCGGTAAAACGACCACGCTCCGGATGGTTTCCGGTTTTGAATACCCCACCAGCGGGAGCGTTCTGATCGGCGGCAGGGACGTCGCAAAAGTTCCGCCGAATAAACGCGGGATCTCAATGGTTTTTCAGAGCTATGCCCTGTTTCCCCATCTCAATGTGTGGGAAAATGTGGCTTACGGCCTGGATGTGGCGAAAGTTCCGAAAGAAGAAATGATCAGCCGGACTGAACGTGTGCTGGAAATGATGCAGCTCAAAGGAATGGAACGCCGCTTCCCGAACCAGCTCTCCGGCGGGCAGCAGCAACGCGTCGCGCTTGCCCGCGCTGTGGTCATTGAACCGAGCGTACTGCTCTTTGACGAACCGCTCAGCAACCTGGATGCGAAACTTCGCGAAAGCATGCGCGATGACCTGCGGGCCCTGCAGCAGCGTCTGGGGATCACTTCGCTGTATGTGACCCATGACCAGTCTGAAGCCATGGCAATTTCCGACCGTATCGTTATTATGAAGGACGGCAATATCGTTCAGCAGGGAACTCCGGACCAGATCTATGAACAGCCGGTGAACCGTTTCGTTGCCAACTTTATCGGCAAAGCCAACTTCATTGAAGGCATGTTTAAAGGCATGGATGGAAATGCCGCAGTTGTCGAGGTTGGCGGGCACAATTTGACGATCCCGGCCCCCGGAGCGATGCCCGGTGTGGAGGCCGGAAAGCCCTGCTGCCTTACCGTTCGTCCGGAATCGATCGAACTCAGCAGAAACAAAGGCAATCTGAGCGGTAAGATCACACGGGCGACCTATTACGGAACCAAGATCGAATACGAGATCGATCTCGGAGGGAAACCGGTGATCGTTGAGACTTATAATCCCCAGCTGACCGAACGTTTCCCTGTCGGCGAGACCGTTTCTCTGAAGCTCATCGACCGCTGCGTCAGGGTACTTCAGTAATATTTCCGAATACGTTTTACAAAATGGCAGAGAGCCGCCGGTTTACAGCGGCTCTCTGTATTTATATATATGGCAGTCTGGATCGCATCGTTTGGATGCATGTTTTTGCCGGATCGGTCATTATTATCATATGTGAAAATCACACTGCCATGTGATATAAATTCCGGTAAGTCAATAGGTAAATACCTGCTTTCAGAGAACACTGTAAATCATTCAATATCGGTCTGTATTCGGAAAAACAATAATTTTACACAGAAGGAGCAGTTATGAACGGTTTCGAAAGAGTCAATGCTTTTGTCAATGGCGAAGCCTTTGACCGTCCCCCTTTTATGCCTTTGGTTATTGAGTGGGTTTCCCGGCAGAAAGGTATCTCTTACCCTGATTTTGTTTACAAACCGGACCTTCGGGCACAGGCTTATCTTGAGATCTGTGATGAATTTGATATCGACTGCGTCCTTCCCGATGCCGATTTTTTCGAACAGCTCGAGGATTTCGGCAAAGTACCGGAATGGACGAACTGCGGATTTGACGCTCCCCCGATCATCAATGATCTCGCCGATATTGATAAACTTGAGATCCCGGAGATCAAACCCGGAACGCGGCAGGGGAACCGGATCGAGGTCATCAAACGCGTTGCGGATAAGGTAAAGGGGAAAAAATATATTTTCGGCATCTGTATCGGCCCGTTTACCGAGTACTGCAATGCCCGTGAGATCACAAAAGCCTGTAAAGACCTGAAGAAAAACACGGAAGCGCTCAAACACGGTATGGATATTTTTTTTGAAAACGGCATGAATTTCACCAAAGCGCAGATGGCGGCAGGGGCCGACGGGATCCAGATCGTTGAACCGAACTGTTCGCTGATCTCTCCGGTTTTCTATAAAGAACATATCATGCCCCTTCATAAACAAATGGTGGATGAGATCCAGAAAGACGGCGGATTTGCCCGTCTGCACATCTGCGGTGAAACCAGCAGGATCATGCCGTATACGCTCGGCACCGGTACGCGGATCCTGGATGTGGATTCCCAGGTCGATCTGGCAGCAGCTGAGCATCTGCTCGGGGAAGGACAGCGCTTCTGCGGAAATCTGAGCACAACGGAAGAAATTCTTTTCGGGAAACCGGATGAGTATGAAAACTATGTAAACAGGCGCATTGAGGCAACGCATAACCGGATCATTATTTCCTCCGGATGCGACGTTCCGCCCGATACGCCGGCAGAAAACATGCGTGCATGGCATGACGCGGTCGTAAAGGCGGGAGAAAAAAGCTGATCCCTTCATCCGGGAACAGGGGCATGTATAAACCGCCGCGGAGCGCACTGGGGAAAGAGAATCACGCAGCCGGAAATGGTTGCTGCATGAACAGAGCATTATTTCCGCAGTATTGCTGCCTAAAACGGTTTTTATCGTAAAGTGATAATAAATCAGGACCACCGGCTGAGCCGGTGGTTTGCTCTGCGCCTGTAAGGCGCTGGTACCCGCGTGCGCTTGTAAGCGCATGTCTGTAAACGCTTTGCT
>CADBKS010000142.1 GCA_902795255.1 uncultured Chloroflexota bacterium | reverse complement strand
GGGCATTCGGATCCGGTTTGTATTCTTCCCCCCGTGCCTTTGCCTCTTCTTCAGCCTTTTTGTCGGCTTCGGCCTTTTCCGCCTCTGCCTTCGCGCTGGAAATGAGCTGCACGCGGTTATTGCCGCCGCCCGTCCAGGTCAGCATGACCGTCCCCGGGACAGCGAGTGTCGTGGCGTTGGCCTTCAGGTCACATTTCAGCCCGGAGCCCTGGCCGTCATCCGCCGCCCCCGCCACATTGACCGGCAGGGAGTAAGCCTTTTTCACGTTCCCGATCTCGGCATTCAGCACATAATTTGTGGATTTCTCCGGATATATAAACGTGGAATCGGAAGCGTTCAGTTCATCGCCCGAGAGATTATCGATCTTGACCTTGGAAACGCCGTCCACGCTCCATTCAAGCAGCACCTCTTCCCCCGCCTGCAGGACGTAATCCGGGAAATACTGGATCACCCTGTAACCGGAGTCGGCGGAGGAATCTTCAACGATCTCGGCCAGCTTTACACTGAACTCCCGGCTCGCGGAAGCGCTTTGCGGAGAACCGGAAGGCACGGTCAGCGTCTGTCCGGACCGGTCCGGCGCCGCGACAGTCGGAACCGCCGGTGTCGCGGTTACGGAAGGACCTACCAGCAGCTGAGACGGATCCATATTCCCGCCGCGGATCTCCGTCTCACTGACAGGGGTGGAAAGCAGCTGGGCTACCATCTGCTGTTCCGGGTTCATTCCCGCGGAACTGCCGCTGCCGGAATTATAGGTATCCGGGATCACGATCGTGTTGCTCTGCGCATCCGGCATCGGGTTCACACGTGCCGGCGAGGTATTATTCAGGCCGTAAAGCGCCTGCAGGCTCCCCCAGCGTGTCGTCCGGCGGACGTCATTGTCCGCGGGGACCGCGATGCCGTTCGGCCTCACCCAGGCAATAAAATGATCCAGCGTGATCTTATCCGGCTTCACATTCAGGAATACACTTTTGACTTCAAAACCGCTGGCGTTTACGGCACGGAGCGAAATCAGCGTATCGGCAATGAAATTGCTCTGCTGAGAACCGCTGAACTGCTCGGCGGGCAGGCTTTTCCGCTGTTTGTCCGCGACGAGATCGGCGGTATCCGCATTGCTGCTGACCGCCCAGTTGATCGTCACCGGCTGGTTGTAGTACAGATTGGTCCGGTCCGTGTCCAGACGGTCGATCGTCGGAAGTTTCGGGATCAGCAGGATACTGATCTGTTTTTCATAAAGGGAGATCCCGAATAAATTGCTGATAAAATTCTCAGCCCGGATCTTCAGGGTCGTCGAAGCGGACGGAGTGATATATTCTTCCCCCTGATTGGGGATCTCCCGAATCGTCTTCCCGTCATCAAGCGTGATCTTGCTGGCAAATCGGGAAACCCGCCAGCTGACCCAGGCCGAGTTGCCGGCCTGAATGACCTCCGTATGCTTGCCGGAAATACCCTCAAAGGAATAGATATAGGGCTGGAAGATTAAAAAGGCCGCTACCAGACCCAGGATCAGGACCAAAAACAGCCAGAAAACATGAATAAGCGGCCGGACCTGCACTTCACCCACCAGCGACTGCGCGTCACCGGGCCTGTCGGAAGGGGCAACCGTCGTATAGTAATTATGTGTCCGGCTCATCAGGCCAAAGAGCGGACGCTTTTTGGCCTCGACCTGAAGCGGAATTCTTTCGTTGTCGCCCGGCCGGATCATGACCGTATCCTGGCCCTGCATCAGGCTGTTCACGCCGCTTCGGTAAGTGAAATTAAGTTCATTCGCGTCATCATATGCACGGACAACAAAATTGGAAGCCGCATTCGAATTATTGATGATCACAAGTTCCGCAGAATCCGAAGGCTTTCTGCGGGAAAGGGTCAGTCTTCTCGGCGTAGGTCCGTTAACGAGGAACTCGCTGTACGGCAGAATCGTCAGCGATGTGTCCGCGGTCCCGGTTTCCCGCGGGTAGTTCGGGGAGATCGCGACAAAATGAAGCTGATAATACCCCGCCTCGGCCGCAGACGAACGGGGCGGATTGATGCGGATGGTAAACGTTCCGGTCCGGCCCTCATTGAGATTCAGGACCGGCGGGATGATCTGCACCCAGGCGGAAGGGATGCCCTGCAGCTGAAGCTGCATATTGGCGACCAGCGGACCGGCATTCGTAACGGAAACCCCGAATTCGAGAGAGCTGCCCGCTTCGAGTTCAGCCGGTACATAATCCGTGACCGAAAGCAGGATACTGCCGCCGGCAGAATCCGTCTGTCCGGAGACATTCGGGGCCGCCGTGACCGCAGAGGCTGCCTGTGAGATCAGGATATCTGCATTAACACCGTTCAGTGAAAGCGTAAGATTGTAATCACCCAGTGAAAGGACCGCACCGGACTGTACCGGAGTACCGTCGACTGATACGCCTCTTCCGTTGACCCGCATGGAAACAGATTCGTCCAGCGGCAGCAGATGCCACATATCCGCAGAATAATTCAGCATCGCATGGAAGGGCAGTACGCCTTTTCCCCGCAGTACGATATCATTTCCCGGATCGGCCCCGATATTGATCACCGGCTGGCTGAATGCAATTTCATTTACATAGTTCTGTTCGTCCATAGATTACGCTTTCAATTTCCGAATTTTAGAATAACAGATGACTTAAACCTGTGACAAGCTGGATCACGATCACGATCAGAATGACCATTATCGAAGCCGGGAGGAGTCTGGAAAGCTCAGAGATTTTCGGATAAATAACGATCCCGCTGATCTGCTGTTTCGGAGCCGCCAGCTGCATCTTTGTCTGCGGGATCTGCAGGATCTCGATCTTATACAGCAGCGAGACCGGTGATGAGCTCTCGGAAAGGTTCATCAGTTCCACATCGATCCGCATGGATTCGCCGGGCTCCAGGATCTTTGACTGGGCATAATTCAAAGACCCGCCGTTTTCATCGACTTTCCCGATATTCTGATGCCAGACATCCTCATCATAAATAAATTTTTTCATCCGGAATGAAGTATCGTTTCCCGGATTTTCGATCACGGCCTCCGAAATACCTGATGCCGCGGGAAACGACTTCAGCGTGGGAACAGACGGCATACCGCCGGAAGACTGCATCGGCATCATTCCCGGCTTTACGACACTGTTCACCTGATTAGTCAATGTATCAAAATTACCGATCTTTGTATTGACCGACTTGATCATATTGCTGGTATCCTGCTGAAAACCCTTCAGGGATTCCTGAGCCTGCTGCAGTTTTTTATTTTTCAGGAACGGCAGCAGATTGGTCACCGACGTAATGATCCCCGAAATCAGGCCGGCCTTCCGGCTGACCTGGCCGACACCCTTCCGAACCGTATTGACACTGTCCGAAAAAGGTTTTTCCAGGTTCGGTATCAGCGAATCCCCTGTTCCGCCGGCCTGTTCGGGTGCAGGCACAGGCGCACCGGCAGCGACAGACTGTTTTTGCGTCTCCTGTTTCTCGGTATCCGACTTATCTGCCAGCGACACCCAGATCATCGGACTGCTCCCGACCCGGAATCGTACCGCGAGCTGCTTCGAAAGGTCGATCGTACGCAGCAGGAAAATGGACGGCACATTGCCATGATTCGTTATCGTCAAATGATGCTTTTTGATGCGTCTGGAAGTATAGATCTCAAAGATCCTGTCATTGATCAGAAACAGCGATACATAACAAAAAGTCACGACACCGAGAAACAGGGCGATCTTCGCAAACTGTCCGAAATTGATGCTGTCATAGATAAGGTTCAGATTGCGCAGCAGCGTTGACAGATACGCCCCTACATCAAAGGTCGAAAAAATCTGCAGGATCCACTCAATCACCGAAACTGTCTCCTTTCACAAACCGCACTGTTTCCGGTTTATCCTCAGATGGTTCATCCGGCACAGATCCGTCATCAAAATCGAAGGACTGATTCCCGTATACGACCGGAACATCAAGGTCATTATGCTTCACGACAGAGACTTCCTCCTGAACGATCGTTTTGAAAAGCTCTTCTGCATCCTCAGCCACGTCATTTTCTTCCTTCTCAGCAGCAGTCGGGACTGTTTCCGGTTCAAGCGGAACGGCTTCTTCCGAAACATCCGGAAGCTTTTCTTCCTCTGCCGGAGCAGTTTCACTCTGTTCCGTCTCCGGAACCTGAGCGGACGCATCCGGAGCAGTTTCACGCTGCTCCGCCTCCTGAGCCTGAGTGGACGCATCCGAAGCAGTTTCACTCTGCTCTGTCTCCTGAACCTGAGCGGACGCATCCGGAGCAGTTTCACTCTGCTCTGTCTCCTGAACCTGAGCGGACGCATCCGGAGCAGTTTCACGCTGCTCCGCCTCCTGAGCCTGAGCGGATACATCCGGAACATCCGCAGCGGGTCCGTCTGCCGGCTGCAGGGTTTCAGGAACGGTAATACCATCCGTCCGGTCTTCCCGCAGCTCCTCTTCGAAAGCTTTTTCCGCGGAGACATGATCCGCAGCGCCGTCCGCCGGTACCGCAACAGCCGTTTCGGGCTCCGCACCGGAAGCGATCAGGTCCCCGTTCTCTTCCGGTGCCGCATCAGGGACTGTCTCATCATTGATCCCGCTTTCCGGCAGCGGACTGCTGTCTGCGGGGAGATTTTCTGCCGCTGTCCTCATGCCGCTGTCATCCGGTACGGATACAGCACCATCCGCGGCAGTCATTTCCGGAATCTCTGTCACGTCCTCAGCAGGGACTGTTTCAGCCGCTGCTGCATCTTTATCCGGATCCGACATGTCTGATACGCCGGCTGATCCATCGGCTTTCTCCGGTTCTGTTATTTCAGACCGCTCCGTATCAGCCACTTTCTTTCGTGCAGATATCTTTTTTCGTTTCCGTGATGCCCTGTCCGGCATTTTCGTTTCGGATTCTCCATCATCCGCTGGCCGGCTGCCGGCCGCAGGAGAAGGCTGCCCGGCCGCTTCCGGTTCAGAGACCGGGGTACGCCGGCCGGCTTCATCCGAAGCGTTTTCATCCGCGGGAGCCGGATCATCAAAGGCGTTCCGCTCCAATTCATCGTCATGATGGATCACAAGCACCTTCTCGGGTTTTCTCCGCCGTCTCTGACGCGTTTCATCCGTATCTTGTTCTTCGCCATCCGAAAATGCATCCCGATTTGTCTCTCCGGACACAATAACGGGAGGTTTCTCCTGTCTTTCCGCCGGCTCTTCATTGACAGCCTGTCCGGGGATCATCCTGGCTGTTTCACGGACTATATCGCTCTCCGTGACTTTTTCCGGATGATCAGAAGGTTTTTGTTCTTTCTGCATCGTCTTGTTAAATCCGGTCAGCTGCTCGGAATCATCCTCAAGGATCAGTTCGTTTTTAAAGACCGGGACAACATAGATGTCCTGGTTAAATTCCAGCACCTCGCCATAATATTCTTCCGGAGCCTGCAGCGTGATCGAGACTGTATGGAACCCCGGTCCCGGTTTTGTCATGAGATGGGAGATCGTAAAACCCACCGTGCTGACACCGCCGGGATACAGGTACGGAAGCGGGCCGGAACGCAGGCACTCATTCGGAATGCCCGTGATCGAAAGCCGAAACTGGCAGGGTTTATCCGTACCGATATTTTTGAGCTTCAGAATACCGTTGATCGGGGAATCCGGTGACAAATCCCGCTTCTGCAGGAACATTTCCGCCTCGATATGCGGCGATGTTCTGACACGGGTCTTTTCATCCTCCACGGTCAGGATCATCCGATAAGACCCGATCGTCAGTTTATCCCCGTCCAGGATCTCATAGGGGACCATCTGTTCACCGGCAAACACCTGGTCCCCGCGGGTGATCAGCACGTTGTCGGAAAACAGGCGCATGGTGTAGCGAACATCATTCCCGCCCGATCTGTTAAACTGGACATGGATCGGCTGGATATTGGAATCCTTTAACTGAATATCACATGAGATCTGGCTTCCGACACGTATGAT
This sequence comes from uncultured Chloroflexota bacterium, assembly GCA_902795255.1. The sequence goes on along the minus strand of CADBKS010000142.1, from coordinate 1,692 downwards.
CGACTTATCGGATTCATAGATCTTTTCCCAATCGCTTTCATTAATGACCCGGATCTTCATGATGTTCTGCGAAAAGCCCGCTTTCTTAATATTTTTTCACTGATTATTATTATATGCTTTTTTTACGCCTTTACATACAAAAATCAATTAAAAAAAATATTAATTTATGCGGGAATTATGCGGAATAAAATTTTTTTGTTTTGTTAAGCCTTTTCTTTGCCGAAAACTTCGTATAAACCGGTTCCGGGAAACAGGTACGGGACCGAACTGTCTGATCCGGATAAAAACACCGCCTTTTCACGAATTTGAAATTCAGATATAATTGAACCAAGAATCATTATGGGAAAAGGAATCCGCTTATGGAATCATTCTTAATCGAAGGCGGCGAACCGCTTCGGGGAGAAGTAACCCCTTCAGGGAATAAAAACGCTGCACTGCCTCTCTTATGCGCCACGATCCTGACAGACGAGCCCGTCATCCTTCATAATGTACCGATGATCCGGGACGTGATCGCCATGCGCAAACTGATCGAAAGTCTCGGTGTAACCTTCGAAGAAGTCGACCCGCACACATGGAAGATCCAGGCAAAAAATGTGGAGCCTGCCAACCTCGATCCGGACATGTGCAGGAGAGTCCGTGCCTCCATCCTGCTGGCCGGACCGATGTGCGCCCGCTGCGGCGGGCTCGTCCTGCCTCCTCCGGGCGGCGATGTGATCGGAAGGCGCCGTGTTGATACCCACATTCTCGCCCTGGTAAAACTGGGGGCAGATGCTTATTATGACCGGCAATATCACTTTGAGGTCAAAGAGCGGATGAAGGGATGCAACATCCTGATGGATGAAGCCTCCGTAACCGCCACCGAAAACGCTATTATGGCCGCTGTCCAGGCAGAAGGTACGACCGTGCTGCGGAACGCCGCTTCCGAACCCCATGTTCAGGAGCTTTGCAATATGCTCAACCAGATGGGGGCAAAGATCAGCAATATCGGATCCAACGTTCTGACCATCGAAGGGGTGGATTCTCTCCACGGGACGGAATATACGATCGGGCCGGACTACCTGGAAGTGATCTCCTACGTTGGCGCAGCGGCCATGACACACGGAGAGGTCATGATCCGCAACGCGGGGATCGAATACCTTGACATGGTCAGCCTCGTTTTCAACCGTCTCGGCGTCCGCTGGGAAATTATCGGCAACGACATCCTGGTTCCGGAAAATCAGCGCCTGAGCGTCGAACCGGACCTTGGCGGCGCGATCCCGGAAATCAGCGTGATGCCCTGGCCTGCTTTCCCGTCCGATCTGATGAGTATCGCGATCGTCATGGCCACCCAGGTTCAGGGAAGTGTACTTTTCCATGACTGGATGTACCCGAGCCGGATGTATTTCACGGACAAACTTGTCGGCATGGGAGCTCAGATCGTTCTCTGCGACCCGCACCGCTGCATCGTCCAGGGACCGACGCGCCTGTACCCGGAAAAACTGGAATCTCCGGATATCCGCGCGGGGATGGCGCTGCTGCTGGCGACCCTCGCCACGCCGGGGAAATCCGAGATCCGCAACATCGGCCAGATCGAACGCGGCTACGAACGGGTAGATGAAAAACTGGCCGCGCTCGGAGCCCGGATCACAAGAATCTAAATAGCCTGCCAGGCTCTGACGATTAAAACAAAAAAGGGCGGATGCGATCCGCTCT
>CADBKS010000141.1 GCA_902795255.1 uncultured Chloroflexota bacterium | reverse complement strand
ATAAAAATGATGATGGAGGAACTAATATTTTAACAGGAAATATAACTTTAAATCTTTTGAATTTTAAAGAAATCAAAATTGACAAAAATGAATTGAAAGAGAATGCATCTAAGCATTATGGATTTATTATTTCAAGAATTTTATTACATGAGCTCTTCGGCCATAAAAAAAGTTCTTATAGTCGAATTGAAGTAAATAATTATTCAATAATATCTTTTAAAGATGAATTTGGAAAGCTTAAATTCTTGTCAAATAAGGCTGATTATCTATTTAAAAAAATAGGAGAAGTTAAATATGAAGAAATTGGTAAAATAGATGGAGAATCTGGATATTTTCTTGAGTATCATTTAGGGAAAATACATGATATATATACATGCTTTATAATTGATGATATTGAAGATGTTCCCGTAACGGTCCGCGTCGGTTTCCCGGGTCGTCCGCGGGGTGCCGATGGTATAGCCGAAGACTGCCTCAAAAATTCCGCTGTCCGTCGCGTCCGCGGCGGTGATGTTGGCAATCGCGGCGGCCCGGCTGTACCCGGTGATCCAGAGGCGCAGCGGTCCGGTGAGATCGTTTTCCCGGATATATTCTTTGATGCGGGTCAGGATCTTGCCCGCGGATTTGTTGAAGCCTTCCGCCCGGACCCGGTCGTCCAGGGCAAAATTGTTCAGCCACTCGTTCTGATAGTTGTTTCCCGAGACGGCAACGGCGATCAGCGTCGTACCGTTCACTTCCTTGTGAGCGATCGCGCTGGCGACCGTGTCACCGGAAGTCGCACGGTCATAGTCGTCTGTTCTCGGATCGCTGTAACCGGCGCGTGATAAAAAATTCCGGATGTTGTAGTCTTTTTCCGCGTAATCCCGGGTGTTGTCACGAAATGCCGAGGCTGCCAGCACAAAAGATGCCTGCATCAGCCTGTGGTTGTATTCATCCGCGGGGCCGAGCAGCCAGCGGTCCGAATATCCGGTCATGATCGGCCGGCTGTCGCATTCGACCGTACAGTAGCTGACCGCGATCTGGATCGTATCTTCTTCGGTCTGCGCGCGGACAGCGGAAAAGAACAGAAGGCAGGCGAATACGGCCGCGCTGAGCGCCGTAAGGATGCTGCGATTTTTGAATGTTTTCTGCCCTGACACCTTTTCCCTCTTTCTGAATTGCCGTGTAGTGCTACTCCGTGAACTGCGCGTTGTAGATCTCCGCGTAAAAACCCTGCTTCTTCAGCAGCTCTGTATGCGTTCCCTGTTCCACAATGTGTCCGTCCCGCATCACCAGGATCCTGTCGGCCTCCCGGATCGTGGAAAGCCGGTGTGCCACGATAAAGCTGGTCCGCCCTTCCATCATGCGGGCAAACGCGTTCTGGATCAGGATCTCGGTCCGTGTATCGATCGAGGAAGTCGCCTCGTCCAGGATCAGCATCGGCGGCAGGCAGAGCATGACCCGGGCGATACAGAGCAGCTGTTTCTGGCCCTGGGAAAGGCCCCCGCCGGATTCATTGATGACCGTGTCATATCCCTTCGGCAGTCTGCGGATGAAGCTGTGCGCGTGGGCGGCTCTGGCAGCCGCGGTGATCTCCTCGTCGGTGGCATCAGGTTTCCCCATACAGAGGTTCTCGCGGATCGTCCCGTTCTTCAGCCATGTTTCCTGCAGGACCATCCCGTAACCGGCGCGCAGGCTCCTGCGGGTGACTTCACGGATGTCATGCCCTTCGACCCGGATGCAGCCCCGGTCGGTGTCATAGAAGCGCATGAGCAGGTTGATGATCGTCGTTTTCCCGCAGCCGGTCGGTCCGACAATGGCGATGCGCTGTCCGGGGTCCACGCTGAGGGAAAAGTCTTCAATGAGTTTCTGTTCCGGCTGGTAGGAGAACCAGACATGTTCGGCGTCTACTTCGCCGTTCACATTGTCCAGCACTGCGGCGTTTTCCGGTTCGGGGACCTGCGGTTCGGCCTCGATCAGCTCGAAGATCCGTCCGGCGCAGGCCAGTGCGTTCTGGAACTCGGTGACGACGCCGGAGATCTCGTTGAACGGTTTCGTATACTGATTGGCGTAGCTCAGAAAGGCTGTCAGTTGCCCGACACTGAGCCTTCCGCGCAGTGCGGCAAGGGCTCCGGTCAGCGCAACGGCCGCGTAGACCAGGTTGTTGACAAAGCGGGTGGACGGGTTTGTGATCGAGGAGAAGAATGTGGCCTGCAGGGAATATTTCCGTACGCGCTCATTGATCTCATCGAAGGTCTCCTGTGCCCGTTTTTCATAGCTGAAGGCTTTGACCACTTCGGCGCGGCCGATCATTTCTTCCATGAAGGCGGTCTGTTCGCCGCGGGTTTCCGACTGCAGTTTGAACATGCTGAAGGTGTTTTTCGCGATGAAGGAGGCAACAAACAGGGAGAGCGGGGTAATGAGGACCACCAGCGCGGCGATCTTATAGTTCACGGAGAACATCACGCCCAGTGTCCCGAGGATCGTCAGAATGCCGCTGAAAAGCTGTGTGAACCCCATCAGCAGCCCGTCGGCGAACTGGTCGACGTCCGCGATCACACGGCTCACGATCTCGCCGTGCGGATGGGCATCCAGATAGCTCAGCGGCAGGATCTCGATCTTCCGCATCGCGTCGTTGCGGAGGTCCCGGACGATCTCGAAGGTCATCCGGTTGGAGCAGATGTTCATCACCCACTGTGCGGCGGCTGCCAGCCCCGCGCAGACGAGTACGGTTTTCAGGGTCTCCAGAACGGCGGTCAGGTCGACCTGTCCCTTTCCGATGATGAAGTCGATCGCCCGTCCGTTGACGACGGGAATATACAGAGTCAGAAACACGTTGGCGGCCGCGCAGAGGATCGAGATCCCCAGCAGCAGCCAGTGCCCGCGGATGTGTTTCATCACTTTGGCGAAGGTGCCCGGTGCGGCTTTAGCTCTGCTCTTCATCGTTCACCTCCCCTTCTCTGCTGCTCTTTTTGAATTGTGAGTCATAGATCTCCCGGTAAACCGGGCAGTTTTCCATCAGTTCGTCATGAGTGCCCAGACCGCAGATCCTGCCGTCATCCAGCACCGCGATCTTGTCGGCAAAACGGACGGATGCGGTGCGCTGTGAGACGATCACGACGGTCATTTCCGGGTCAGCTTCCCGGATCGCCCGGCGCAGCTTCGCGTCGGTCATATAATCCAGGGCCGAGGCGCTGTCATCCAAAATCAGGATCTCCGGCTTTCGGACGAGCGCCCGTGCAATCGTCAGGCGCTGGCGCTGCCCGCCGGAAAAGTTCCGCCCTTCCTGTGCGACTTCGGCATCCAGACCGCCGCTTTTTTCACGGACGAAGTCTTCCGCCTGGGCAATGCGCAGGGCTTCCCACATGGTCTTCTCATCCGCATCGGGGTCCGCGAGGAGCAGGTTGGAGCGGATCGTCCCTTTGAAAAGGACTGCTTTCTGCGGCACCAGGCCGATCTTGTTCCGCAGTTTTTCCGTATCATAGGCCCGGACGTCCATGCCGTCCACCCGGACGGAGCCGCCGGTCGCGTCAAAAAAGCGCGGGATCAGGTCGATGACTGAGCTCTTCCCGGAGCCGGTCCCACCGATGATGCCGAGCGTCTGACCGTGCCCGACACTGAAATCGATATCGCTCAGCGATTCCGCGCCGGCGTTGGGGTAGGTCAGGCTGACGTGGTCAAAGACGATGCAGGCGTCTTCCGCTTTCGCATCGCTGCTGATGCGTTCGTCTCCCGCTTCAATGTCCAGCACGTCGCTGATGCGGTCCGCGGAGGCGATCGCTTTTGAAATGGTGACGATCAGGTTGGCGAACTTGATCAGCTCCACCAGGATCTGGGCGAAATAGTTGACCAGCGCGACCACCTGGCCGCGGGTCAGCTCTCCTGCATCAACGCGCAGGGCACCGTAATAAATCAGCGCGGCGGTGGCGAGATTGACGATCACATAGGTCAGCGGGTTCATCAGCGCGGAGATCCGGCCGACGGCCTGCTGCATGTGCGTGAGCGTATCGTTTTCGTTCAGAAAATCGCCGAGCTCTTTTTCTTCATTGTTGAAGGCCCGGATCACCCGGACGCCGGTGAGGTTCTGCCGTGTCATCCCGAGCAGAGTGTCCAGCTTGGCCTGCACTTTTTTATAGCGCGGGGTGGTAAGGCGCATGATCCCGAACACAATGGCTGCCAGCACCGGAATGGTGACGGCGAAGATCAGCGCGGCCCGGACGTTAACGGTGAAGGCCATGATCATGGCCCCGAAAACGATGAACGGGCTCCGCAGCAGCAGCCGCAGCGCCAGGTTCAGCCCGGTCTGCACCTGATTGATGTCGCTGGTGATGCGGGTCAGCAGCGTGTCGGTCCCGACCGTCTGCGCCCGGCTGTAGGAAAGCGACTGGATGTGCGCGAACAGCTCGCGGCGGACGGAAGCTGCCAGCCCGACCGCGGCTTTAGCCGAGAAATACTGGGCGGTGATGGCAAAAAGCATCCCGATCAGACCGAGCGCCGCCATCAGGATACTGTCGCGTATGATGACGGACATATCCTGCCCGGCGATCCCGACATCGATGATGTCGGCCACGACCAGCGGGATCAGCAATTCAAAAGAAGCCTCGAGCAGCTTGAAGAGCGGCCCGAGGATTGCTTCTTTCCGGTACAGTTTCAGATAAGAAAGGATCTTTCTCATGCGGCGGAGATCAGGCTTTCTGCATCCTTTCCGAGATCAGTCTGGCAACGTGGACGCCGGAAACCGACGCGTGGGAAAGCGAGTGCGTGATGCCGCTGCAGTCGCCGATGACGAACAGCCCTTTGTAGCGGGTCTCCAGATGTTCATCCAGCGCCACTTCCATGTTGTAGAATTTGACTTCAACGCCGTACAGCAGGGTATCGATGTTGGCCGTGCCCGGAGCGATCTTGTCCAGTGTGTAGATCATTTCGATAATGCCGTCCAGGATGCGTTTCGGGATCACCAGGCTCAGGTCGCCCGGAGTGGCGGCCAGGGTCGGGACCGTGAAGCATTCCTTCATCCGCTGCGGGGTTGTGCGGCGCCCGCGCATCAGGTCGCCCAGACGCTGGACGATCACACCGCCGCCAAGCATGTTGGAAAGGCGGGCGATGCTTTCACCGTAGCCGTTGCTGTCCTTGAAGGGCTCGGAGAAGTGCTTGGCCACCAGCAGCGCGAAGTTCGTGTTCTGCGTCTGTTTGGCGGGATCTTCATAGCTGTGCCCGTTGACGGTCACGATGCCGTTGGTGTTTTCATTGACGACTGCCCCGCGCGGGTTCATGCAGAACGTGCGGACCAGGTCGCCGGTGTTGTTGGTGCGGTAAATGATCTTGCTCTCATAAAGGGAGTCGGTGATGTGGGAGAAGACTTCGGCCGGAAGTTCGACGCGGACACCGATATCGACGCGGTTGCTTTTCGTCGGGATGTCCAGGTCGCGGCAGACCTGTTCCATCCATTTGCTGCCGGATCTGCCGCCGGAGATGATGCAGATCGGCGCCTCGAAGGTCTGATCGGCCGTGTGCACAAGGTACCCGCCGTCTTCTTTCGCCTCGACTTTTTCCGCCGCGGTATAGAAGTGGATGTCGATCTTGTCCTTCAGTTCTTTATAGATGTTTTCAAGAACGACGTAGTTTTTATCCGTGCCGAGATGGCGGACGGACGCGTCAAGCAGGTGCAGCCCGTTCTGCAGGCAGATCTTTTTGAATTCCGAATTGGCAGTGGTGTAAAGCTTCGTGCCCTTCCCGCCGTGCAGCATGTTGATGTCGTCCACATAATGCATCAGCTCCAGCGCGCGGGCCTTGCCGATATATTCGTGCAGCGTGCCGCCGAAATCGTTGGTGATGTTGTATTTCCCGTCAGAAAAAGCGCCGGCTCCGCCAAAACCGTTCATGATCGAGCAGTGTTTGCAGTGGATGCAGCTTTTGATCTTGTCGCCGTCGATCGGGCATTTCCGCTGCTCCAGCGGTCCGCCGGATTCCAGGATCCCGATCTTCAGACCCGGCTGCAGCCGGGATAATTCGTAAGCGGAGAAAATCCCTCCGGGGCCTGCCCCGATGATCAGTACGTCGTAGTTGTTTGCCATAGTTCCCTCCGTATAATGTGTCTTCCTAATTATACCTGTGAATGCCGCCTCTGAGCCATAAAGGTGTAGGATAGAGTCTAGGAATGAGTCACGGGGACAGGTTCCCTGACTCACTTTGCAAAAGTGAGTCAGGGAACCTGTCCCCGTGACTCATTCTCAGACTTTCGGACCTTAAACGGGAATGCCCCGAACCGCCGGTGAGTGGACTGTCCACCCGGCTTCGGGAATTCACGTTTATTCTTTGCCCTGAAAATGAGTCTGATCTGAAATTTCAACTTTCAACTTTAAACTTTATGAAATCAGTCCGGCGGGTCGAAGATCCCCGCGGTCAGCCGGGCCCAGCCTTCGGGATCCTCCGCCTGCATTTTGTTCAGTTTCCACAGGGGCATGCTCCCGATGATGGCGAGGCGGTCGAGCATCTCATCCGGCTCCCAGATGCCGCCTTCCGGATCAAGTGTGACTTCCTTCACTTCTTCCGGCTCGGCCGCGGGAAGCGTTTCCGGATGTTCCACCGCGCTGCGGATCAGCGGCAGCGCCGCCCCGGTGCGGAAGACCGGCGGTTTGACATGGCGGCGGACCTCATAACGGTTTCCGGCTTGCTTTGTGAACATTTTCGCTTCAGAGGCGATCCGTGATCTTTCCTCGTCGAGGGAGCTGGAACAGCATTTTTTGATCTTCCGTTCGGTGGATTTCAGCCGTTCCGCCAGGTTCAGGAAGCGGAACTGCATATCCAGCCATTTGCCGGGAAGGTCCCCGGTGGCAGCGATGAATTCATTGACAGACGCGTTCAGCTTGCGGACATTAAACGACACCAGCCCGAAGAGCCAGTGGGTCGAAAGCCCATCCAGCTTCGGGAATTCCTGATCATCTTCTTCACCGAGAACAGCCGCCGTCAGACAGCAGCTGCCCAGGTACTTCACACCCTTTTCCAGAAAGGCGCAGGCTTCCAGATATTTTTCGGACTTGCGGTTGAATTTCGCCGTAAGGTCAAAGAAATATTCGGTCTTCCGCCACACCATCACGGCAGTTTCCTCAAAGGTCAGCGGAGCGACACTGAAGTCATCCAGCGACTCGAACGGCAGCTCTTCGCAGCCGGAAGCCGCATTCGCATCAAACGCGTTCATCGCATCCAAAACTTTTTCGCCTTTTGTCGCCATCGCTCCTCCTTCCGTTAAAATCAGCCTGCAGCAGTCAGCCGGCAGCCGGCAGGAAAGACTCCCGCCGCTGTGTAATATTCTCAACCGGGAGGACCGTGGGAACGGTTCTTGCCGCGGGACATGGAGAACTGTCCCAACGGTCTTATCCGTTCCCTGCCGGTCCAAATCATCCGGCTGTCAAACGATCAAATCATCAAACTACACCCTCAGTTTACATCCCCGAAATCAAAAAATAAACCGGCAATGTTGCCGGTTGACAAACACAAAAAAATGTGGTACTGACCCGCTGCCGAGTGCCGTAGGGGCCGGTTGCCCGGCGACACCGGAACGGTGTCAGAGGGAACCGCACCCGAAGGCACTGACACGAGCGCCGGAAAGGCAGTTTCGCGCTGATTTGACATGAGCAAAAAGGGACGTAAAGAGCA
>CADBKS010000140.1 GCA_902795255.1 uncultured Chloroflexota bacterium | reverse complement strand
ATCCCGCCGCCGCCGATGGAGACGACGATGATCCCCGCGTCGATCAGGGCTTTGATCGCGTCCAGCTCGACGATTTTTTCCGGGAGCGGTGAGGGTACGACACGGCGCCAGCCGCGGCCGGCATCCTCAACGACGTTCCAGCCCTGTTCGGCTTTTTTGATCATCGCCTCTTCTTCGGTCATAAAGCCGCCGATCGGTTTGGTCGGGTTCGCGAAGGCGGGGTCATTTTTGTTGACGATGGTCTGCTCGATGACACAGGCTGCCGATTTGTTGATGCCGGCTTCCTTCATGCGGTTCTGCAGGCACTGGACCAGCTGGTAGCCGATCTGTCCCTGGCTCTGGGCACCGCAGACTTCCAGCGGGGCCAGCTGAAGGTTGGCGACTTTTTCGGCGATCTCAGCCTTCTGAAGCAGGAACCCGACCTGAGGGCCGTTGCCGTGGCCGATGACCACATCCCAGCCTTCTTTGATCATTTCCACGATGTGTTTTGCGGTTTCATCAGCTGCCAGATACTGATCCTGCACAGACTGGTGCTTTTTATCCTTGATCAGGGAATTGCCGCCGATCGCGATCACTGCTACTTTCTTTGTCATTTCAGACCATTCCTTTTCTTCGGCCGGGAACGGCCGATCGTTGTAATAAATGCAGGCTGCCGGTGTTGGTTCCGGCTGCCTGATGATCCGCTTACTTTTTGATGAGCGGAAGGAGGCGTCCGAAACCTTCTTCCAGCTCAGCGGGTGTCAGACCGCAGAACGGGACGCGCAGAAAACGTCTGCCGTCTTCGGGGTTCAGGTAGAACCCACGGCCGTCGGTGATCTTGACACCGGCTGCTTCGGCGGCCGGCATGAGGTCCGCCATGTCATTGCCTTCCGGCAGGGTGACGCCGATAAAGAACCCGCCTTCCGGACGCGGGAAGACCGCTGTCGGAAGTTCGCTTTCAAGGATCGAAAGTGCCTTTTCCAGGCGCGGACGGTAAAGATCCTTGAGTTTCACGAGGTTCGGTTCATAAAAGCCCATGCGGATGAATTCATACAGCAGGGCCTGTGTGGGACTGACCGGGCCGATATAAGTGTTGCCCGCCCAGGTCTTGACGCGGTTGATGAAGGAGACCGGCCCATTCAGGAAGCCGAGACGCATGCCCGGGGTAAGGGTCTTGGAGAAGGAACTCATCTTCACGACATGTTCCGGGTCCATGGAGTGCATCGTCGGCAGATCTTCCCCGCTGTACCGCAGTTCACGGTACGGCAGGTCTTCCAGAATGATGAAATCGTATTTCTGCGCGAATTCGACCAGCTTTTTCCGTTTCTCGAGGGAAACGGTCACGCCCATCGGGTTCTGGAAGTCGGCAACGGTATAGAAGAATTTCGGGGTGCCGGCTTTCAGCTCTTCTTCGAAGCGGTCCAGATCGACACCATCGGTTTCGAGCGGGATGCCCACTGGTTTCAGTCCGCGCCGTTTGAACAGAAGGTTTACCCGGTCATAGGACGGGGATTCGGCAAAAACGCGGTCGCCGGGTTCGGTTTCCGTCATGGTGATGAACTGAATGAATTCAAGGGAACTGTTCCCGATCAGGATGTGATCCGGGGAAACGCCTTCACGCTCCGCAAGGAGCTCGATCAGCGGCATATAACCGGGCGAGGCAACATATCCGAGGGATCTGCGTCCGTCTTCACGCATTGCTTTTTCAAAAGCGGGAATGATCTCTTCGATCGGGTACGATTCCGGCGCCGGGACGCCGCGGGTCATCATAATCATAGTTTTTTTCCTGCCTGTCTTTGTAAGATAAGAATGATTTTCAATTATATATATTCTTTCAAAGACAGTTTTATTTTGAATGACAATGTGCAGGGTCTGTACGGACCCCGCACATTGCATCTTTTATTTCGGCAGAACGTTTATTTGATCCAGCCGCGCAGGCGCATCGCGTCGGCGACGCGTTTGATCGAGACCATGTAGGCCGCGTCGCGCATGTAGGCTTTCTTTTCCGCAGCCATTTCATACACAGAGTTGAAGGCGGTTGTCATCTTGTAGTCGAGTTTTTCAAGGACTTCTTCTTTGGACCAGTAATAGTTCTGGTCATTCTGCACGGATTCAAAGTAAGAGCAGGTCACGCCGCCGGCATTGCAGAGGAAATCCGGGATGATGAACATGCCCCGTTCGCGCAGGACAGTGTCGGCTTCAAGGGTCGTCGGACCGTTTGCCGCTTCGGCGATCATCTTGACGTTTTTGCTGATGAAACCGACGTTTTCGGCCGTGATCTGTTTTTCAAGGGCTGCCGGGATCAGAACATCCACATCCTGCTTGATCCAGGCGTCGCCGTCCAGGACCTGATATCCGGCAGCGGCTGCTTTTTCATTGGAGATCGTTCCGTAGGCATCGGTGATGCTCATCAGGAAGCGGGGATCGATCCCGTCTTCTTTGAGGAAGGTGAAGGATTTCTTTTCTTCACGGTTCCAGCAGGAAACGCACTTGACTTTGCCGCCGAGCTTGCCGATGTAGTGGATGGCGGCGTACTGGGCGACGTTGCCAAAGCCCTGGATGGCCGCGGTCGTCTTTGTGGAGTCGATGCCGAGCTGCTTCATCGCTTCGCGGATGCAGATCACCACACCCAGGCCGGTCGCTTCGGTCCGGCCGAGTGAACCGCCGCCGCCGACCGGTTTGCCGGTCACGGTTCCCGGTGTGTAATTGCCGGCAAGCATGGAGTATTCGTCCATGAACCAGCACATATCCTGTGCATTGGTGCCCATATCCGGTGCCGGAACGTCAATGCGGGGGCCGAACGCGTGGAACAGGGCGCGGACATAGCCGCGGACCAGGCGTTCGCGTTCGCCGACGGAGAGGTCGCGCGGGTCGACCACGATGCCGCCCTTGCCGCCGCCCAGCGGAATGTTGGCCACGGAGCATTTCCAGGTCATTTTCATCGCCAGCATCCGGACGGTGTCGATCGTTTCGTTCGCAGCGAAGCGCAGACCGCCTTTATTCGGGCCCAGTGCGTCGTTGTGCTGGACACGGTAACCATCAAAAATCTTCAGAGAGCCATCATCCATCCGAACAGGGATCCGTACGTGATATTCCTTCTTCGGGTCACGCAGAAAAGTTCGGGCCTCAGCGTCCAGATCAAGCATGTCGGCCACATGGTCGAATTCCTGCCGGGCGATTTCATAAGCGTTGTTTACAGACATTCCATTCTCCTTGATTTTTACTGAAAGTGTCCGCCGGGCCGAAAAGGGCGCGCCGGACGAAGCTTTTTTTCTTAAATTAGATTGTATCCTGAGACGCCCGAACTGCCATCTGATGTTTGTAATGATAGTTTTGAATTTAAGTAATGGAATTGTCAGACAATTTGTCACTTTGTCCAGACCGGAAAGACAGATCTGCCGGAGGCCGTTTGCGGAGCACTTATCCACAACGCATTCCGGGACCCGGTGCGGCCCCGGATGCGGGGCTGCACGATCCGGCGGAAAGATCGGTTTTTACAATGAAAACGTTAAGCTTCTTCCGTAATGGAGCGGATCGGTTTATCAACAAGCTTTAAGGTTTATTCACGGTTTATCCACCGGCCTGTTCACAGTTTTTGCATGGCTGTGAACAGAAATACGGAACTTATCCACAGCCGGAGACAGTTATCCACAGTTTTCCTCCCGGCATCCGGAAAATGAAAATGTGGTAAAATCACTTTCTGCCGGAAAGATCCGACTTTCGACTTTCAGCCGATCCGGAAATTTGTCATAAAGACGATCCTGTTTCGTGAAAGTATGGTAAGATATATCCGGTCAATTGAACTGGGCGGAAAACGCCCGCGATTCACTGATGACAGCCGGTGCCGAAAGGCTTAATATCCTGCCGAGGCGAATGAAGAGAAGTCAAACCAACCCTTTGATCTTTTTGTCTTTGTCTGTGCATCCGGCGGCAAAGATTTTTTATTTTTAACGGGAAGGAGGATACTACATTGGCCTTTACAAAAGATGAGAAATCAAAGATGATGGAACAGTATGGCGAATGGCTGGACAAAAGCCAGGCCATGTTCATGCTCACCTATGAAAAGATGAACATGCCCACCATCGACGCGATCCGCAATAAGATCCGTGAAGCAGGCGGCGAAGCTCATGTTGTGAAAAACACCCTGATCTCCAAGACGCTTGCGGATAAAGAATATCCCGCCGGTGAAGAACTGACCGGGACGACCCTGGTCAACTTCGCGTTCAATGACGCCGCCGCCGTGGCGAAAGCTGTCAACGGCATCGTCAAAGATTACGGAATGCAGATCAAATACGGTTACCTTGAGAAGAGCCTTCTCAACAATGCCGAAGTCGCGAAACTTGGTACACTTCCGTCTCTGCCGGAAATGCGCGCAAAGCTGCTCGGGACCATCCAGGCTCCTGCATCACAGCTCGTCCGCACGATCAACGAACCCGGCCGCGGTCTTGCCGCTGTTATCCAGGCTATGGTTGACAAGCAGAACGCTCCGGCTGACGCCGAATAATTGTTTTTGAAATTTTCGCCGGGGAAACACCCGGAAACAAAACCAAAATAAATAATACTTAGGAGTATATAATGGCAGACATTGCTAAACTTGTTGAAGATCTGAGCGCCCTGAGCGTATTGGAAGCCGCTGACCTCGTCAAGGCTCTGGAAGAAAAATGGGGCGTCAGCGCCGCTGCCCCTGTTGCTGTTGCCGCTGCCGGCCCGGCCGCCGAAGCTGCCCCTGTTGAAGAACCGACCGAATTCGACGTCGTCCTCCAGGACGCCGGTGCGAAGAAGATCGACACCATTAAAGTTATCCGCACCCTGACCTCCCTGGGTCTGGTCGAAGCCAAACAGATGGCCGAAACCGCTGGCGCGAAAGTCCTGTCCGCTGTCGGTAAGGAAGCTGCCAACGACGCGAAGGCGAAGCTCGAAGCTGCCGGCGCGAAAGTTGAAGTCAAGGCCGCTGCCTGATTTTCCACTGACGAATTTGAAAACCGACCGGTCCTCCGGCCGGTTTTTTCTTTAAGATCATTTTTCGGAAATTTTAAGATTTGGTATATTTCCCCACGGAACGGCTGTCTGTTCCGCGGATTTTTGTTTTAATTCATTTTTTGGCTTGATTCTTGCTCCTAAATAAGGGTGATAGCATACTGCCGATTTCTGACCGGCGGATAGAGGAGGACAATTATATGAATAAAACAAAAGTATTGGTATTGCTAAGCTTGTTTGCGGTCCTGATGACGGTTTTCGGCAATGTTATGGCCCAGGACAGCACCCTGCCGGCATTTAAAGTCTCATCCTCCGTGACGGATGAGAAAGTCGTCCTGACGACGAAGAACTTCCCCGCTGATACGGCTTACACTGTCAGCATGGGGAACCCCGATGATCCGGAAAATTACACTCCGGTCGCGAAGTTCAACAGCAAGACCGGCGGCAACCTGAACGTTACCGTCAAGATCCCCGCGAAATTCCAGGGACTTTACATGATCAGCCTGATGCTGCAGGATGCGGACGGCGGTAAGATCCTCGGCAGTTTCGTCAATGATCCGGCGCTTGCTCCCGCGGAAGAGCCTGCGGAAGAACCCGCAGCGGAAGAACCGATCTCTCTGATCAACCAGGAAAGTGCTGAAGAGCCCGTTTCCGAAGAGCCCGCTGCTGATGAAGGCGCAGAAGAACCTGTTTCCGAAGAGCCTGCTGCTGAAGAAGGCGCGGAAGAAGGCGCTGCGGATGAACCCGAAGCAGAAGGCGCTCCGATCACGCTGATCAACCAGCAGCCCGCTGCCGAAGAAAGCGCTGAAGAGCCCGCAGCTGAAGAACCTGTGATCGAAGGCCCCGCTGCTGAAGAAAGCGCTGAAGAGCCTGTTGCTGAAGAAGCTGTTTCCGAAGAACCGATCCTTGAACAGCCCGTGCAGCCGGTCGAAGAAGTCCCCGCTGAAGAAAATGCGGCCGTGAGCCAGCCGGAGGCGGTGTGCAATTATGCGCTTGTCCCGACCGTAACGATCGATGCCGTCGCGCAGAACGCTTCCGTGACATTTACCACGCACAATTTCCCCGCAAACAGCACTTTCAGTGTTTCCATGGGTGTTTATGTTTCCAGCTGGGTACCGGATCCGAAACCGGCCCCGAAACCGTATCCGTATCCGATCCCGCAGCCGTATATTCCGGATGGATTCTATCCCATCTCCGGCGGCACTTCCGAGACTGCCCCGTCCGCTCCGAGTTTCAACCCGGGCAAAGAGGACGGTAAACCCGCTCCTGCCCCGGCTCCTGCAGGACACTTCGTTTCCTCCTTCAACGGCACGGAAGTCGGCACGTTCAGCACCGCTGACGGTTCTTCCCAGACCCTGACTTTCCAGATCCCGGCTCAGCTGGCCGGCGCCAACCCGATCGCCCTGTGGATCAGCGATCTCGGTCCCTGCGGATTCTATTCCTACAATTATTTCTGGAACGCTACTACGAACTGATAAGTCCAACGGTTCGGAAGATAGATGTGAAAATGCCGGGGAGACCCGGCATTTTCTATTTCATGTGGATATCCATCTGCGGGAAGGGGATCTCGATCCCGGCCCGGTCAAGGGCCCGTTTCCCTTCTTCCAGAAGATAATAGTTTATATCCCAGTAGTCTTCACTTTTGCACCAGATCCGCACAAGATAACTGATGCTGCTGTCGTTATAAGCCGAAAGGTGGATCACCGGAGCCGGATCCGAAAGAGCTTTCGGCGCGTTTTGCGCCAGTTCCGTCAGGAGTTCGATGACCCGGTCCATGTCCGCGCCGTAACTGACTGAGAATGTCAGGTCCAGACGGCGGGTACCTTCCCGGTTGTAGTTGATGATCGGGGTATTGGTAAGGCTGCTGTTGGGAATGGAGATCCTGCGCCGGTCCGGCATGGAAAGCTCCGTATAAAAAGCGCCGATCCCCTGTACGGTCCCCTCAATGCTGCCGTTGGCGTCGCCGATCTTCACATATTCCCCTACCCGGATCGGTTTGAGGATCAGCAGAAATACACCGCCGACGAGGTTCGATAGCGCGCCCTGCAGCGCGAGGCTGACCGCGACCCCGGCGGACGCGAAAATCGTGATGATGGAGGTGAGCGGGATCCCCATGACGTTTGCCGCGGTCAGGATCACGATCACATACAGGATGATCCGGATCAGGTTGTTGAGAAAAGTCTCCAGTGTCGGATCGATGTTGATTTTTTTGATATGCTTTTGTGAGATCTTCTGGATCTGGCTGATCAGAAAGAATCCGATCCCGAGTACCAGCAGACCGTGCAGCAGGTTGATCCCCTGCGTCTGAAGATATTCACTGATTTTTGTCCAGTCCATTATGCTTTCCTTCTTTCCGATGATATCGTTCTGTGGAGTATAACATTCCGGTACCTTCCTGACAAGGATCCGTTGGGCGGAATGTGCAGACGGCAGCCCGATGGCTGACCTTTATTCCCGATTCGGCAATTCCCTGATAAAATGAAAGAAAAAAATAGGAGGATCCCTATGCAGCTCCCTTACGGTTTATGGAACGGACACATCGACCCTGACCTTGTCGCCGGACGCGGGCGGGTCGGCACGCTGAAATGGAACGGGAATGGCAGCGGCCTGTTTTTTACTTCAAAAAGCATGCTCTACAGCAGAAAAGACGGACAGCCGGTCCGGGCTGTTCAGGCGGAGAAGCCGGTTTACGGAAGCGTCGGATACGGCGGCG
>CADBKS010000139.1 GCA_902795255.1 uncultured Chloroflexota bacterium | reverse complement strand
TCTCCGGCCGTTTTCATGGCGGATACCGGAGCGTTGATGGCTGCGGAAAGAATGCGCTGGCCGACACCTTCGGTCTTGAAAAATCCCCCGTGACCGTATATTTTGTCGATCACGACATTTTCCGAAGCCAGAATGTCCATCCCGATCTTCAGGGTTGCAAGGGCGCTGTACAGGTGCATGCGCATAAAGTTGGCGAGGTTGAATTTCGATTCAGCCTTCCGCATGAAGATCAGACGGCCTTCGTCCAGGTCCGTCACCCCTTCGCCGGAATAGTAGTTGAAGCTCATCAACCCGCCGCAGTCGGCATCGCCTTCCAGTGCGATCTTGAACATCTTGGAATAGAGTGTGTCTTTATCGACGTCTAATCCGTAAAGCTTCAGGATCTGGATGATCACACGGGCCCAGGCGCTGGTGTCGCTTGTGCAGTTGTTGCAGTGGACCATGGCGACCGGTGCGCCGGACGGGGTGGTGACCATATCGATCTCGCGGTGGCGGTTCAGCTTTTTTTCCGTCACGACCATTGCGAAGTCCGATGTGCCGGCGCTGACATTGCCGGTGCGGATACGTACCGAATTTGTGGCAACCATGCCCGTTCCCGCGTCTCCTTCACAGGGAATGACCGGGACTCCCGGCTCAAATTCACCGGTCGGGTCCAGATACAGCGCGCCCTGTTCCGTCAGGCTTCCGCCGTCATCGCCTGCACATAAAACTTCCGGCAGCAGCTGCCTGAGGTCAAAACCGTATGCCTTTACCTCGGGGAGTGCGTTGAATTTTTCAAGCATCTCCGCATCGTAATCCAGCTTTTCCGAGTCAATGGGGAACATCCCTGAAGCTTCTCCGATCCCCATGACCTTTTTCCCTGTCAGAACATAATGAACGTATCCGGCAAGGGTCGTGATGTAAGACAGCCGGGGCAGATGTTCCTCCCTGTTCAGGATGGCCTGATAGAGATGGGCGATCGACCAGCGCTGCGGGATGTTGAAATCAAACAGGCTGCTCAGTTTTTCCGCGGCCTCTCCGGTAATGGTGTTGCGCCAGGTGCGGAATTCGCAGATCTGGCGGTCTTCGCTGTCGAACGGAAGGTAGCCGTGCATCATGGCGGAAACACCGAGCGCCCCCACTGTGGTCAGCTTCACCCCGTATTTTTCCTGTACGTCCTTTTTCAGGTCCGCAAAGCAGGCCTGCAGTCCGTCCCTGACTTCATCCAGCGAGTAGGTCCAGATCCCGTTGATATAACTGTTTTCCCAGGTGAATGAGCTCGAGGCGAGGATCTGATGGTCCCGGCCCAGCAGGATGGCTTTAATGCGGGTCGAACCCAGTTCGATCCCGATGACGGTTTCTTTAAGGTTCATCTTATTACCTCAGCTTCCAGACCAGGTCTTTGACGAGGAGCTCCTCTTCAAGCTTTTCGACGGTCGTATCTTTGTCGATATGGACGAATTCGATATCCATGAATTTGGCGAAATCACGCATCATCTCGGGCGTGACGTCATAGCTCAGAACGGTGTGGTGTGCGCCGCCTGCGGTGATCCAGCATTCGACACCGTCGGTCAGGTCCGGCAGGGCCCGCCACATGACACGGGCGACCGGCAGGTTCGGCATCGGCATGATCGGTTTTACGGCTTCGATATCCTGAACGATCAGGCGCAAACGTCCGCCCATGTCGATCAGGGAAACGACGATGCCTTTGCCGGCTTTTCCCTCAAAGACCAGACGGGCCGGATCCTTTTCATTCATGCCGATCCCAAGGTGATGGGTCTCGATCCGCGGTTTGTCTGCTGCCAGCGACGGGCAGACTTCCAGCATGTGGGCACCGAGGGAATATTCATGTCCTTTAACAAGATGGTAGGTGTAATCTTCCATGAAAGCACTGGCGCCGTTTCCGTTTTCTCCCATGGCTTTGAGGATCGCTGTCATGGCGGAGACTTTCCAGTCGCCCTCACCGCCGTAACCGTAGCCCTGTGCCATCAGGTGCTGGCTGGCCAGACCGGGCAGCTGTTCCATCCCGTAAAGATCCTGGAAGGTGTTGGAGAAGGCTTTGCAGCCGTTCCGGTCCATCATCTTTTTGATGGCGATCTCTTCGCGGGCCTGGTATCGGATGGCGTAAAGGTTGTCGGTGTTGATATCGTAGGACGCTTTATATTCATTGAAGAGTGCTTCGATCTCCTCATCCGTGACGGCGTTCATTTCCTTTACCAGGTCCCCGACGGCCCATGTGTTGACTTCCCAGCCGAGTTTTTTCTGTACTTCGACCTTGTCGCCTTCGGTGACCGCGACATCGCGCATGTTGTCGCCGAAGCGCATCACTTTCATGTGTTTCGAGAAATCGACGCCGACCGCGACCTTCTGGAACTCGGCAAGGCGGGCGATGACTTTTTCATCCTTCCAGTATCCCGCAACGATCTTGCGGGCCTTGCGGAGGCGGGCTCCGATGAAGCCGTGTTCACGGTCGCCGTGGGCAGCCTGGTTCAGGTTCATGAAGTCCATGTCGATCGCTTCATTCGGGATCTCCAGGTTGTACTGTGTCGCGAAATGGCACCAGGGCTTCTGCAGCAGTTCCAGACCGGTCAGCCACATTTTGGAAGGGGAGAAGGTATGGCACCAGGTGATCACGCCGAGACAGTTGTCGTCGAAGTTTGCTTCTTTCATCACGGAGGTGATCTGGTCGGAGCTCATCGCCGTGACTTTGTAGATCAGAGGATAAGGCAGTTTTTCGGTGAGCCATGCGGCCATTTCCCCGGCCCGTTCCGCAACGGTTTTTAATACTTCTTCACCATAAAGGTCCTGAGAACCTACTACAAACCAGAATTCTTTGCTCATATAAGGGATACTCCTTTGCTGATTTTTATGTTCGGGAAAGATATCGTTCCGTCCGGCCTTTCAGAAGACCGTACATCCCGGACCCTTTGTGCAGATCCGGGATGTCTGGATTTTTTTCTGTTTCAGATTTTTTTGCGGTTCGTGTAATTTGTGATGAACGTCTGGATGCTGATGAAAAGCAGCAGCAGCGCGCCGGTCGCGATCTTACCCCACCAGGAAAGCAGGTTCCCGTTGAAGGTGATGAGCGCGGGAATGACCGACTTCAGCAGGACACCGACCATTGTGCCGAGCATGTTCCCGACACCGCCGGTCAGCAGCGTCCCGCCGATAACTGCCGCGGTGATGGCTTCCAGTTCCCCGCCCTGCAGGGAAAGGTTCCAGCCGGATTTCACGTAGAGCGCATAAGCGACACCCGCGAGCACGGAGCAGAACCCGTTGAAACCGTAGACCAGCACCTTCGTCCTGGCGACCGGCAGCCCCATCAGTTTTGCCGATTGTTCGTTTCCGCCGATCGCGTAAATATTCCGTCCGAAGCGTGTTCGCTGAAGGATGAAAAAGCCCACAAGGATCATCACGATGAAGAGGATGAAATTCAGATTGATGAATGCGATCGGTTTGATTTTCACCCATTCACCGTCGACAAGGTGTTTGAAATAGATCTTCCAGCCTGCCATCGCGTCGATCATCGGATGGGAGATCGTCAAGGACTCACGGCTGATGAGGGAGCAGACACCGCGGGCGAGGAACATGCCGGTAAGAGTCGTGATAAACGGCGGAACATTCAGGTACTGGATCGTGGCACCCATCAGCAGACCGAGCCCGATGCCGACCGCAAAAGCCACGAGGATGCAGATCACCGGATGCACGCCCATAACGCCGACCCCGTAAGCGATGATCATCCCTGTCAGGCTGGCGACCGCGCCGACGGAAAGGTCGATGCCGCCGGTGATCAGGACCATCGTCATCCCGACGGCTGAGATCCCGTAGTACGAGTTATCGATGAACATATTGATGAAGGTCCGCAGCGTGGTGAAGCCTACCTTCCCGTACATGGCTGCACCGAATGCATAAATGATCAGGAAGATCAGGATGGCTGCGTAAACCATGATGAAGTTCGGATTGAAGATCCGGTTCAGGACCGTCTGGCGTTTGTGCGCAGAAGTTTTTCCAGCCATTTTACGCCTCCTTCAGAACAGAATTTTTCTTCGCAAATTTCTTTGAGAAGTAATTCCGGACCGGTTCGGACTGCAGAACGATGACGACCGCGATGATCAGCGCTTTGAAAGCCATCGTTGCTTCTGAAACGATGCCGAAGTAATAAACGAATGTGACGATCGTGCGGATGATGATCGAGCCGATGATCGTACCGGCAAGGCTGAATTTCCCGCCGGACATGTTCGTCCCGCCGATAACGACCGCGAGGATCGCGTCCATTTCATAGTTCAGCCCTGCATTGTTGGAGTCATTGCTCATGATGCGGCTGGAGTAGATCAGGCCGGAGATCGCTGAAAGCAGGCCGGTGAGCGCGTACACGATGATGATGACGGTCCGTGCGTCAATACCTGCGAGACGGCTGGCGCTGCGGTTGATCCCGACGGATTCCACAAAGGTCCCGAAGGCCGTTTTCCGTACGAAGATGAACATCAGGATCACGATCACGATCGTTATAACGATCGGCATCGGCAATGCGAAAAGTTTCCCCTGCCCGATCACGCGGAAGGGCGAATACTGTGTGGTAAACTGTTTCCCGTTGGTGACGATCTGTGCAACGCCGCGGCCGCAGACCATCAGGATTAGCGTGGCGATGATGGGCTGGATATTGCCGAACCCGATCAGGAACCCGTTGAACATCCCCATCGCAATGCAAACCAGCAGCGGGATGAGGATCGCCATCCAGAAGGGTTTCACCGTATAGTCGCCCGGGGTGTTATACACCAGCACGTCCCAGCGGAGATACTTCAGCGCGATCGCACCGGCAACAGCTACCAGCGCGCCGACCGAAAGGTCGGTGCCGCCCAGTGCGATGACCAGCGTCATTCCCAGGGCGATGATCGTGATCTCGGCAGAACGGTTGATGATGTCGATCAGTGAACCGTAAAGCATTCCGGTTGCCGGCTGGTAACTGATCTTGAAAAAGTCCGGCCGTATGATCAGGCATACGAGCAGGATCAGCAGTTCAGCGACCACAGCCCAGAATATTTTGGATTTTGTTATTTCTGACAGGTTGAATTTCTTTTTGCTCATGCTTTTACCTCTTCCCCTGACGGGCTGCCTTCAGCAATGATGTTGAGAATGTCCTGCTGGGTGCAGTTTTCGCCATTGATTTCCGCGACTTTCAGGCGGTCCCGCATGATCTCGATCTTGTTGGAGCAGCGGATGATCTCGTCAAGTTCCGAACTGATGAAGATCACGGATTTCCCGTTGTCACACATCTCAAGCATCAGACGCTGGATCTCCGCTTTCGCGCCGACATCGATACCGCGGGTCGGTTCGTCCAGGATCAGGACATCCGGTTCCGTGGCCATCCAGCGGGCAAGGATGACTTTTTGCTGGTTGCCGCCGGAGAGCTCGGAGATCTTCTTTTCCGCGTCCGGTGTCGCGATCCCGAGGGCTTTGATATATTTTTCGGAAAGCTCATCCTGTTCCCGTCTGCTGATCGGGTGCATGAATCCTCTCCGGGCCTGGAGCGCAAGGGCGATGTTTTCCCGGATCGTAAGGTCGCCGATGATCCCGTCCAGTTTCCGGTCTTCGGGACAGAAGGCGATCCTGTTCCCGATCGCGTCATAGGGCTGGCGGATATTGACTTTTTTGTCCCGGACCCTGATCTCACCGGTTTCCGTACCCTTGACCCCGAAAAGCATTTCCGCAGTTTCCGTACGGCCGGATCCCAGCAGCCCGGCGAAACCCATCAGTTCACCCTTCTTCAGGCTGATGGAAATATCTTCAACGGAGCCCTTGATCCCGATATGGCTGGCCGTCAGCATGTACGGTGCGTCGGGTTTTACATCCGCGCGTTTCAGGTTGAAGATCGTGTCCATATCCTTGCCGATCATGAGGGTTACCAGTTCCACTTTGCTCAGTTCTTTGATCCCGTAGGAACCGATCAGGTGGCCGTTGCGCAGGATCGTCAGACGGTCGGAGATCTCATAGACCTGGTCCAGGAAATGTGTGATAAAGATGATGCCCATGCCTTCGGCTTTCAGTTCGCGCATCACCTCAAAGAGCAGTTTCACTTCGTTATCGTCCAGTGAGGAGGTCGGTTCGTCCAGGATCAGGATCTTAGCCTGAATATCCACCGCGCGGGCGATGGAGACCATCTGCTGGATGGCGGTCGAATAAACATACAGCGGCCTGGTCACGTCGATATCCATGTGGAAGCGCTGCATCAGTTCTTCCGCGCGTTTGTTGATCTCTTTCCAATTGACCTGACCATGCTTCATCGGCTGCCGGCCCGCGAAAATATTTTCGGCGACTGTAAGATTCGGACAGAGATTGATCTCCTGGAACACGGTGGAGATCCCCATCCCGATCGCATCCTGTGGCGAGGTCGGCGTGATCTCCTGTCCGTCCAGCAGGATCATTCCGGCATCCTTATGGTTTACACCTGTCAGACATTTGATTAAAGTTGATTTACCGGCCCCGTTCTCTCCCAGCAGAGAGTGGATCTCACCGGCTTTCAGATTGAAATCGACTTTATCCAGCGCTTTTACGCCGGGAAACTGGATCTCGATCTGCTTCATTTCGAGAATATAGTCGTTTGCCAAGGTTCCCTCCTTTATAAAAATACAGGACGGAGGAGGGCTTTCTCATCCGCCCTGTATTTTGAAGCTCCCCGAAAAGGGGAGCTTCAGGAAATTTACATTATGGATCAGTACTGGCGGCTGTCGATCACGTCAGCAGCTTTGATGGAGACGGTATTGCCGAGGTCAATTCCGCCTTCCATATCGAAGACGAATTCTTCCGGATGGACGATTTCTTTGGAGAATTCTTCACCGGCTTCAATGCGCAGGATGAATTCTTCAACGGTCGGGCCGTACAGCGGTGTGCATTCGACGGTGCAGTTCATGTCGCCGGCAACGATGGCGTCGAAGGCGGCTTTCACGGAGTCACAACCGACGATGATGATGTCTTTGCCGGGGACGAGGCCGGCGGCCTTGATGGCATCAACAGCACCGAGGGCCATGTCATCGTTCTGGGCGATGAGGACGTCGATCTTGTCGAGGGATTTCAGCCAGGATTCCATAACAGCCTGACCTTCAGCGCGGGTGAAGTTACCGGACTGCTGGGCAACAAGCTTCAGGAAAGGATATTCTTCCAGGGCAGCGAGGTTACCTTCGGTGCGGCCGACCTGAGCGCCGGAACCGGTGGTACCTTCCATGATGACGACGTTGACGTCTTCGCCGTCACGGCCGAGGGATTTCAGATATTCGCCGGCCCAGGCAACCTGGCGGCGGCCTTCTTCAACGAAGTCACCACCGAAAGCGGCAACGTAGTCGATCTGGTCAGCGCAGGAGGGCATGCGGTCCAGGAGGATCAGCGGGATCTCAGCTTCATTGACTTCCTTCAGAACTTCGTCCCAGCCGGTTTCAACAACGCCGGTGAAGAGGATGTAGTCAACACCCTGGGTGATGAAGTTGCGCAGCGCTTTGATCTGGTTTTCCTGCTTCTGCTGGGCATCGTCATAAACCAGTGTCCAGCCTTCGTGAGCTTCAATGGTTCCATTGACGCTGTCGGTATTGGCGGTGCGCCAGTCGGATTCCTGACCGATCTGAGAGAAGGCGATGGTCAGATCTTTTGCCTGTACTGCCACGCAGGAAACTGCGAGCACGACGAGCATGACAACAAACATTAATTTCTTCATTTTCTACTCCTTTTTT
>CADBKS010000138.1 GCA_902795255.1 uncultured Chloroflexota bacterium | reverse complement strand
GCTCCGCTAAGCTGCCCGGAAACCTGACTGAAAGGTGCTTACATTAGTAAGCACCTTTTTTTTGATCACTATGCATAAATAAATCTTATGGGAAAAACGGAAATCAGGTTATTGTAATTTCTCGTTCAATGATAAAATTGTTTGTATGGCGGCAAATTCAAACAGGCTCATGATCATTGGCGGAGGACTCGCCGGATGTGAAGCTGCATGGCAGGCAGCTTTGCGTGGTATTCCTGTTGACCTGTATGAAATGCGGCCGGAAGTAACAACCGGCGCCCATATCGGCGGGGATCTCGCTGAACTGGTCTGTTCCAATTCACTCGGCTCCAACCTTAAAGACAGAGCTTCCGGCGTTCTCAAGGAAGAACTTCGGATGATGAAGTCGCTGCTGGTGGAATGCGCGGAAAAGGCATCTGTTCCGGCCGGAAATGCTCTGGCCGTTGACCGGAAGATCTTCTCTTCAGAAGTAGAAACGAGGCTGAAAGAACAGCCCCTCATCCGGATCATCCGCGAAGAGGTAAAGACTGTTCCGGAAGACCGCACTGTGATCATTGCATCAGGACCGCTGAGTTCCCCCGCAATCTCCAGTGAGATCACCCGCCTTTGCGGAACGGATAACCTGTTTTTCTTCGACGCGATCGCCCCGATCGTGGAATACAGCTCGATCGATCTCTCAGTCGCTTACAGCGCCTCACGATACAGCAAAAATGACGAGGACGAAGGGGATTACATCAACTGCCCATTCAACCAGGAAGAATACGAAGCCTTCGTTACCGCACTGACGACCGCTCAGCGGATCCCGCTGAAAGAATTCGAAGAACAAATCAACGCAGGCGTTTCTGCCGGAAAAATGAGCTTTTTCGAAGGCTGTCTTCCCGTCGAAGTCCTTGCGGGTCGGTCAATGCAGGCACTGGCATTCGGCCCGATGCGCCCGGTGGGGCTCAGGGATCCCCGTACAGGGAAACGTCCCTGGGCCGTTCTGCAGCTGAGGCAGGATGATATGTCCGGAAGCCTCTACAACCTCGTCGGATTCCAGACCAATCTGCTGCAGAAAGAGCAGGAGCGTGTCTTCCGCATGATCCCGGGTCTGCAGAATGCGCAGTTTGTCCGTTATGGACAGATGCACCGAAATACCTACATCTGCGCACCGGGTACCATCAGGGCATCCCTGCAGATGATCGATCACCCGTCCATATTCTTCGCCGGGCAGTTATGCGGCGTTGAAGGATATATGGGCAATATCGCGGCCGGACTGCTCGCCGGGATCAACGCTGCCCGAAGTATCACCGGCAAAGAACCTGTTATTCTTCCGGATGAAACCGTATCCGGATCATTATTCAAATATATCGCAGAAGCGGAAGCCAAACACTTCCAACCCATGAAAGCCAACTTCGGAATTTTACCGCCGCTCGCATCTGCTTCGCGTTCAAAACGCGAACGTGCAGAACAATACGGAAAGCGCGCACTGGATACCGCGGCGGATTTTTTGAGAAAGGATTTATGATTTATGGAAGAAAAATTAAACGGAACTGTTAAGTGGTTCAACACCAGCAAGGGATTTGGCTTTATTCTTACTGAAGACGGAAAAGAAGTTTTCGTCCATTATTCGGACATCCAGAGCAGCGGGTTCAGAAACCTCGTCGAAGGCGAACATGTCACGTTTAAACTGGTAGATAACGGGAAAGGCTTACGGGCTGTAGAAGTCTCAAAGTCAGAATAACGGGTGGCTGATAAAGCCCCCGATCACCAGAAATATAATACTCACAACGCTTCCCCATCCGAAGTTTATCACGCCGACACGGAGAAATTCCGTGCCGAGAATATTGCCTACAAAATGGCCGATAAAAAAACCGGCAACAGCAATCAGTATATAAACAAAGATCGAGAAGACATTTCCGCCCAGGATCACGTGAGCAATACACCCGTAAAAGGCTGCAGTAAGAATGATAAAAAGGATCGCCTGAATCGTCATAGCTCAATATTGCCCTTCTGCTGAAAAAACTCTATCCTGTATTATAATAGCGAATATTCTGATATTTTCAAATAATTCGGGATAAAATGGATGCAGTAATCGACAAATTAATACCTATCTTCATTCTTGCGTTTATCGGCTTTACCGCCGGGAAACTGCATTTGCTTCCGGAAAATACAAGTGATGCATTATGTGCGTTTCTTTTCTATTTCTGCGGACCGGCAGTTTCTTTCTCAAATATCATCGCTTCCGACATCAGGGATATCTTTAATTTCCGGTTCACGGTTGCGATGATCGCCCTGGAAACGATTCTGTTTTTTATTCTTTATTTTCTCTTTAGATCATTTTCCGGGGAAAGAGGAGCCGACCTGATCATCCACGTTCTCTGCAGCTTTTACGGCAATATTTCTTATGTGGGCATTCCCGTATTTCTCTCCCTCTTCAATAACGTTATTCCCAATCTGATCGTCATTATGATCCATGGCGTCATAACCATGCCGGTCATTATTTTCCTCATGGACCATGCCTCTAACAACGCTTCCCACAAGAAAATACTGCGGTCAGCACTGGCTTCACTGAAAAATCCAAATATTTTCGTACCGGTCATCGCTGTTCTGATCCTCTTCCTCAAAATTCCGGTACCGAAGGTCCTTCGCGACAGCATTGACCTCTTAGGGAAACCCACAACTCCCGCCGGTATGTTTGCACTGGGGCTAACCTGCAGCAAAACAACGGTCCGCTCCGCTAAAAAAGTACTGCCAACCGCATTTTTGAGCGCTATGTCAAAACTGATCCTCAGTCCCGTCATCGCATTTCTGCTCGCCCGCTATATATTCCATCTGGATCCATGGTGGATGGAATCGCTGATCATTATCGCCATGCTGCCGGCAGCGCTGAATGACTACATAATCAGCCAGCGCTATCACAGCAGCGAAGATTTTGCAAGCGCTTCGGTTTTAATGTCAACTTTTCTGTTTTCAATTACAATCAGTTTATATATGCTGTTCATTAAGGTATAATTACAGAATAATTTGGGAGAGGTTATGACAGAATTTATTAATCAAATCAACAACGAGATCAATTGGTATGTATCCCTTGAAAAAGCGGATTTTCTTGGCGTCACTGCTTTTCTGTTCTGCGCTCTGCTTCTGATCATTTTTATCATTTGTCTGATCGTAAAACTGATCAAATCCCTGCAGAAACCGGCGCTGAACCTCGCGTTTAAACTTGAAGATGTGACTCTGGAATCCTTCCGCAAGAAAAGTTTTGTCACATTTGATCTTTATGTTCAGAACATCGGACGGCTTCCTGTCGAAATCAGCAGAGTCGGCTTTTTGATGGCGGACGGATCCGAAAAAACTTTCTATCAGGAACCGCACGTGATCAAAGTACCGGATCGTCCGGCTGCAGGCCCCGGAGAAGAGATTTTCTTCGACGACTGCGACCTGTTTTACTGTCTCAATGAAAGAGTCCCGTATTACAAAAAGATCACAGGATTATTCGCCGATGTGAAAGGATATCCACGCTACACGAAAATCGCAGATATTCCCGCAGTGATGAATGATCAGGCGATCAGATCGATCCTGACCGATCAAAAAGGCGTAAACGGATTCTGATTTTCCGGCCCCCGTTTCAAACGGGGGCTTTTTGTTGTATACCAGTTTTGGACAATTTCTTCATTTTGTCCGGATTTTATATATAATAGTAATAGTATGAATAAAGAGCTCCGCTCAGCAGGGAGGATACTATGGTCAGAATCATCGGAGATACAACATCCGGATATACTCTGGATCAGGCTAAAGAATTAGGCATAGAATATATACCCCAACTCGTTGTATTCGGCGATAAGACGTATCGCGATGATACAGAGATGGACAGCGCGATGTTCGTCCGAATGCTGGAAGCATCCACTGAACTTCCGAAAACCGCCGCACCGCCACCGGCTTTATACACGCCGATTTATCAGGATATGAAGGAAAAAGGAGATTCCGCGATCGTGATCTGTCCTTCATCACAACTGAGCGGGACTGTCCGCAGTGCAACCACAGCGCTTGCCGATTTTCCTGAACTGGATGTCCGTATAATCGACTCCCAGATCGTTGGCTCGGGTATCGGCGTATTGCTGAAAATTGCCAAAGAGATGGCTGACAACGGAAAAACGATTGATGAAATCGAAAAACATATCAGGGAAATGTGCTCAAAAGTCAAGGTATACGCCGTCGTTGATACGCTTGAATACCTGTACAAGGGCGGACGGATCGGCGGAGCGTCAAAACTGATCGGTGATCTGCTTCAAATCAAGCCCATCCTTACGATCATCAACGGACGCGTAGAAGCCTTTGAAAAACAACGGACAAAGAAGAAGGCAATGGCCCGGATGCTGGAACTGGTCCAAAACGAATGCAAAGATTACAAAAAAGGCTATTTCTCTTTCTCCATGCTTGATACCAATCCGGAAATTGATTTTCTGAAGAAGGAATTTAAAGAACGGTTTGGCGCTGAGAATATGCCGTTTCTGAATATTCCTCCTGCAATTATGGTACATGCAGGTCCGGGTACGATCATCGTCACGTTTTTCACCGAATAATTTCTTTCCGTATTTACAGGCAAAAAGAGAATTCTTGCGAATTCTCTTTTTTTATTTTTTTACCTATTGATTTTTCAAATAAAAAAGTGTATTCTCTATAAGTAGAAATATTGTCTGGGGGATAGTACGCATCATATGGAAGAAGAATTAATGAACATCGGCAATGAAGACTATGAAAGTGATTCCGCAATTGCACAGCTTGTAGAGTACGGACGGCAGAAATCGATCGTAACGATCGACGATATTCTCCGTTTTTTCCCGGAAGCAGAACAGGATGTAGACCAGCTTGAGGAAGCCTTTTCCGCACTGCAAAGTGCAGGGATCCAGTATTCCGAAGAAAGCGGCGCTGATGAGAATGAAGAAGAAGATTTCGACCTGTCCGACATTGACGAAGAAGATGAAAGCGGCATTGGGCTGTCGGATGATCTTTCCAATATCGATACCGACGATACCATTGGGCTATATCTCAAGGAAGTCAGCCGCGTACCGCTGCTGACAGCGGATGAAGAAGTCGAATTAGCCCAGCGGATCGAAAAAGGGCGCATTTCCCGTGAAGAACTGGCTCGTGTAAACGTCACGCCGGAACGGCGTCTCGAACTCCGCCAGAATATTGAAGACAGCTGGGCTGCACGCGATCATCTGATCACCGCGAACTCCCGTCTCGTCATCAGCGTTGCGAAAAAATATATGGGACGAGGGGTACCGTTTCTTGACCTGATCCAGGAAGGAAACATCGGGTTGATTCGTGCGACGAAAAAGTTTGATTACCGGCGCGGGCACAAATTCAGCACCTACGCTACATGGTGGATCCGTCAGGCAGTAACACGTGCGATCGCGGATCAGGGCCGAACGATACGCGTTCCTGTCCACATGGGGGATCAGATCAACAAACTACTGCGCTATCAGCATCAGCTTACGCAGAAACTCGGCCGGGATCCGTCTGTGGAAGAACTGGCCCAGGCATTGGATGTTCCGATCAAAAAGGTCGAAAACATGATCCAGGTAGCACGCCGTCCCCTTTCCCTTGAAACGCCGACAGATGATGAAGAAGATTCCGTGCTCGGTGATTTCATTGAAGATGACGAAGCTCCGGCTCCTGCCGATTCCGCTACATATAATCTGCTGAAAGAACATCTCCAGGTGATCCTGAACGATCTTCCTCCTCGGGAAGTCAAAATTCTGCAGCTCCGGTACGGCCTTTTGGACGGTCAGGCATACACACTGGAAGAAGTGGGCAACAAAATGGGTGTAACCCGTGAACGGGTCCGCCAGATCGAAGCCCAGGCGCTTTCCAGACTCCGACATCCTTCTGTACAAAAAATACTTCGTGACTATCTCCGCGATGACTTGAAATAAGTTTTTTTGTCGGAGGCATCATGCCGCAGATCGACATCGAAACGTATCTGAAAAAAATAGATAAACTGACAAACAATGGAAATCTCGAACAGGCAGCTTTCCATTGTTTGTATTTATTACGTCAGTTTCCCAAAATGATCCGCATCTATGAAAAACTCGGAAGAGCTTTTCTTGAGATGGACAACTACAGCGCGGCACTCGGTACTTATCTGAGGCTCTGTTCAGCACAGCCGGACAACCTTCTGAACCACATTTCTCTTGCGTACACCTATGTGGAGTGCGGCAGGACAGAAAATGCCATTGTTCACTGCGAAACAGCCAGCTGCCTTGAGCCTGACAATCAGACGGTCGGCAAGGAACTGACAAACTGGATGGCATCCCACAGCGTATCTTTTTCTTCAGATGACAAGCTGCTATCCGAGTTTTCGGCGGGGATCCATGCCTACAAAGAAAAGAAATATCAGGATGCATGCAGGCATTTTCTGGCAGCGGAAAAAAGGCCCCGTCCCAACCTCCCGATCCTTTATCTCGGGCTGTCCTATTTTGAAAGCGGAGATACCTCCAAAGGGAGATGGCTGCTCGAAACGGTTCTGAAACGAGAGCCTTACAACATGACCGCGCTTCGGACCTTGTGTGTTTTTTATTCAGACCATGACCAGATGAAATTCCGGCGTTGTCTGGATAAACTTATTGAGCTGGATCCATACTATCTTCACTGGGAGATCCGTGACAACCGGATCTTCCCGCAGCATTACCCGATCGATATTGCCTACTACGAATGGACAGGGATCCCAAATACACGGGTCCGGATCGGCTGGCACCAGGCCAGTGAAAAACTGATCCTGAACGACAACTCGAGGCTCCCGGAATGGCTCGACCTCCTTCCGATCGCAGAAGACCCTGTTGCTTCCGAAGAGACGATCGCAAGTCTTATGAGTGATTACGAAAACGCCATTTCGACAGAGGGTTTTTATCGGAAATCATTTTTCTCTTCCAAAAACATTATCGGCGAACCCTCTGCGGGTGTTCCAAACGATACGGACAAAAAGAGCCAGAATTCGGGCAGCGAACTGGACCGTGCCTTCAATTATCTGGAGCATGTCGCATCCAGAGGTTTCAATCCGCTTGAGCCAAAAGTATCTCAGAGCGAAAATAACAATGAACAGGACAGGGAACCGCCGATCAAACTGACCGTCCAGAACGACCGGAAAGAGCCGGCCGAAGAAGAAAAAACCGTCCCCGCAAGCACGGAGCCAACCGTTGAAGACCGTCAAATGATGCGGGAAGCATGGCGCTGTTTCAGCACGGACCAGCAGGAACTTGGTGTACAATTGTATCAGAAACTGGTTGAAAAGCCGAATTGTGTTTCGGCCGTAAGAGAGGAACTGGAAAAACTGGTCATCCTCTTTCCGGACAACACAGATGTGGCAGAATTATATAATTCTTTACAGGAATAAAAGGATCTAATTATGGAAAAAACTTTTGTATGTATCAAACCGGATGGCGTCCAGCGCGGACTCATCGGCGAAATCGTAAAACGATTTGAAAACCGCGGAATGATTCTCTGTGCCGCAAAATTCATGCAGGTCACCCCGGAACTTGCTGCCAAACATTATGCCGAACACGAAGGAAAGCCTTTCTACCCGGGACTCGTGAACTACATCACCTCCGGTCCGGTCTTTGCGATGGTCTGGGAAGGCGAAGATGTTGTTAAAGCCGTCCGCCAGACGGTCGGGTCCACAAGACCGACTGAAGCCGCCCCCGGAACGATCCGCCATGATTTTGCCGCAAAAATGGACCGCAATATCATCCACGCTTCCGATGCAGTTGAGACAG
>CADBKS010000137.1 GCA_902795255.1 uncultured Chloroflexota bacterium | reverse complement strand
GACGGCCTGATGGCGCTCTGCTTCCGGGATATGCCGATGGGTGGTCCCGGCGGCGGCTTCCCGGGAGGGGATTTCCCCGGCGGCGGATTCGGCGGCCCGGATGCGGCAAATCAGGGTGAACCTTCTGCTGACTTTTATATGAACGATACGGTGAACGCGTTCAGCGGCGTAACAGACGAAGCCGCCGCCGAATAACAAGCCGGTGCGGATTTTCCGCAGAAGCCTGATTTATTGAGTATACCGGACGGCCCGCGATTCCCGCGGGCCGTTCCTTTATGATTCCCCGCGCACCGGGGAAAGGATCATGAGACTGCGGGTGGAGGCAGACAGAGCGGCGCGGCTGCTGACACGGAGGTTCGGGATCCAGAGGATGCCGTCCTTGTCCGCGGTGACGGCAAGGCCGGACCGATATGGTTTGGGAACTTTGTTGTTGATGAGAAAATCCGAAAGCTTTACGGATCCTCCGCTGTTTCCGTACGGCCGGAAGCGTTCACCCGGACGGATCGTGCGCAGGAAAGGTTCGGAAGACAGCCGGGCGGCATCGAGGAAAGCGCACTCGGGATGGGCCGCCGCCTTTTCGATCCAGCCGGGGATCTCTTCCTGGGTGACCGGCAAAACCTCTATCCGCAGCCGCCAGCCATCGGAAAGCTGCGGATAAAGCGGACTTTCTATATTAATATATTTTAAGATTGATGCGGCCCCATCCTCACACCTGAGCCAAAGTCCGCCAAAAAACGGAAGCGTCCTGTTGGTTCCGGATGTTTTGAAAAAATCATCGGCTTCTTTAAGGTTTTGAAGCCCCGGCTCTGCCTGATCCGGCAGGAGCCCGCGGAGGATCCTGCGCAGCAGCCGCATCCGGATCCCGGACCGTTCGGAACAGAAAGCCTTCCGGTCCCATTCCGGGCCTGCTTCTGTGCGGTGCAGCCCGATCCTTTCGGCGGCTGCATCACAGGCATCTTCCAGGATCTCGCGGTCCGCAGCCGCGGTCTCAGCCAGCCGGCAGAGGGCGGGGACAGTCCGGGGATTATATTCTTTTTCCAGTTCCGGGATCAGACTGAGCCGGATCCGGTTGCGGGTATATGACGGATCATTGTTGGAGCGGTCTTCCCGGTATGGCAGCTCTTCTTCCATGACAGCCGATTCGATCTCCGGACGGGTGATGCCGAGCAGCGGGCGGATCAGCGGGATCGTCCGGCTGAAAGGGTTCGGCAGTGTATATTGGCGCATTCCGCTCAGTCCGTCTGTTCCGCTGCCGCGCAGCAGATGCATCAGGACGGTTTCCGCCTGATCATTGGCGTGATGCGCCGTGGCGACGGCAGCCGCTCCGGTTTCGGCGGCAAGGCCGAAGAGAAAACGGTAGCGCAGTTCCCGGGCGGCTTCTTCGAGCCCCATTCCGTTCTGTTCGGCATGGCCCGGAACATCGCCGGTCCCCTTTATACAGCGGATCCCGCGTTCTTCACAGAAAGCCTTTACAAAATCGCATTCTTCGGCTGCTTCCGGGCGCAGTCCGTGATCAAAAACAGCCGCGGTAAGCGGCTGTCCGAGTTTATGCAGTTGGGTCAGTAAGAAAATCGAATCCATTCCGCCGGAAATACCGATAATGACCGGCACTTCCGGAGTCATCCGGCACCCGCCGTAAAGCATTGCAGCGATGCGGTCAGTGATCGGGATCGGCATGGATTTACATCAGATCGCTGAAAAGCGCCTGCGGGCCGACGATGATGCCGGCCAGGGACGGCCCGGTGTGGGCGCCGAGTGCCGGCGCGACCGGGACGGTTTCCTCAAAGGAGCAGTTCAGCTCCTCGGCGGCCTTCTTTTTCAGAAATTCCACACCCTCCGGGTTGTTGCCGTGGACCAGCTGCGCGCGCAGCGGCCCCATATTGGCATAGCGTTCCCTGTCCAGGCTGATCATACGGGAAAGTGCCCGCTTGAAGGTCATATCCTGCGCGGCATTCGTGTACATGCCGGTAGTGTGGTCGACACCGATGATCGGTTTGATGTTCAGCACCTGGGCCAGAAGACCCTTCAGATGGCTGACGCGTCCGCCGTGGATCAGGTATTTCATTTCTTTGATCGTGAACATGCCGTCCACCTGATCACGGATCTGGGTCAGCCGTTCCAGAATGCGGTCCAGCTTGAAGCCTTTTACGACCATGCGGGCCGCCGCTTCTACCTGCCAGCCGAGGGCAGCGGAGAGCGTGCGGGAATCCCAAAAGGTGACTTTGGCTTCCGGGACCATGGAGGCACCCACCCGTGCGGAGTTGATCGTTCCGCTCAGGCCGCCGGAAATGTGGATCGAGAGGATATCAGGATCCTTCTGTGCGACTTTTCTGTACAGTTCGGCGAATTCGCCGGCCGCGGCCTGCGAAGTCACCGGATATTCATCGGTCTCGGAGAGCTTTTTGTAAAACTCTTCATTCGTCCCCGTGAAGGGTACTCCGCCGAGACTGAGGCGGAGTGTTGTAAAATGGATAGGAAGGCCGGCAAGCTGTGATGGAGCCAGGTCAGCCGCGCTGTCTGTAACGATCTGCATGTCTTATCCTCCTCTTCGGTCCGAACTATGCTTCCTCATCCGGCGTTTCATCGGGATCCGCTTCCTCTTCTTCGGGAGCTTCTTCCTCTTCCGCGTCATTTTCTTCAATTTCTTCCGCACCGTCATCCGCGGGCAGTCCGTCCTGATCGGCCGGCAGTGCTGTTTCTGTCTGCTCATCCGGATCCTCCGGAATGGCGTCCGCGTCATTGGCGGTCACGCCGGCGACGACAGCCCCGTCCTCCAGGCGGATCAGCCGGACACCGCGTGCGGTGCGGCTGAGGCTCGGGATCACGGAGCCGCGCAGACGGACGATGTTGCCGCTGGAGCTCATGAAGGTCACGTCGTCATTTTCATGCAGCACCAGCGCAGCCGCCACATAGCCGATCTTGTCGAGCTGACGGATATTGGTGATGTTCTGACCGCCGGTGGTCCTGCCGTGGACCGGGATCAGCGCGACTGATGTGCGCTTGCCGATCCCCTTTTCACTGACGATCAGGATGTCGTCTGTGTTCTTCGCGACACCTGTATAGATCAGTTTATCGCCCGCTGCCAGTTTCATGGAGTTGACGCCGATCGCGCCGCGTCCCATCGTGCGGACGGAGCTTTCCGGGAATTTCAGACATTTGCCGTTTTTGCTGACCATGATGATGTTCATGTTCCCGTCTGTCAGGCAGACCCAGGCCAGACGGTCATCTTCTTCCAGGTTGATCGCGATCAGACCGTTGGAGCGGATGTTCATGTAATCCTTCACCCGGTTGCGCTTGATCTTTCCATTCGCTGTCGCCATGACCAGATAATTGTCGGCGTCGGTATCCCGCATCGCCAGCATGGCGGTGACCTTTTCGTCTCCCTGGATGTTGATGATATTGATCACCGGAAGTCCCTTGCCGGTCCGGCTGCTTTCCGGAATGCGGTAGACCTGTTCGGCGTATACCTTGCCTTTGTCGGTGAAGAAGAGCATCGTATCGTGGGTGTTGACAAACAGGATCTTGGAGACGCGGTCTTCTTCTTTGGTGCTGTGGCCGGCAACGCCGTGAGCGCCGCGGTTGTACTGACGGTAGGCGGTAGCGTCAACACGCTTGATGTAGCCGTGTTCGGTCATCGTGACGAAAACACCGCGTTCGGAGATCAGATCTCCGTCGTTGAAGCCTTCCAGTTCATCGGCTTCGATGGAGGTGCGGCGGTCATCACCGTAGGCTTGCGTGACTTCATCCGTCTCCTGTTCGACAAGCTTCAGCTGGCGTTCCGGAGAAGCGAGCAGGTCTTCGAGGTCTGCGATCTTCGCGATCAGTTCTTTCTGTTCTTCTTCGATCTTCCAGCGTTCCAGAGCGGACAGGCGGCGGAGCTGCATGTCCAGGATCGCCTGTGCCTGGATATCTGTCAGGTTGAAGCGCTCCATCAACTGGTTCTTTGCGGTCTCGGTATCAGCCGCGTTGCGGATGATGCGGATGACTTCGTCCAGGTTGGCGAGCGCGATCAGCAGCCCTTCCAGAATGTGGGAACGGGCTTTGGCTTTGCGCAGGTCAAAGTCTGCCCGGCGTTCGATCACTTCCAGACGGTGTTTGATGAAGATCTCCAGCGCGCTCTTCAGGGAAAGATAGCGTGGCTGGTTGTCGACCAGCGCCAGCATCTGTGCCCCGAAAGTGGACTGCAGCATGGTGTGTTTGTAAAGTGTGTTGAGGACCGCCTGCGGCTGCGCGTTTTTCTTCAGTTCGATAACGATGCGCATCCCTTCGCGGTCGGATTCGTCGCGCAGGTCATGGATCGTATCCACCTGGCCGCTGCGGACGAGTTCCGCGATCCGTTCGATCAGGGTCGTTTTGTTGACCTGATAGGGGATCTCGGTCACGATGATGTGGAACCGGCTGTTGACCTCTTCCACGTGCGAACGGGCGCGGACGATGATGCGGCCTTTCCCGGTGGTATAGGCCTGCTTGATCCCTTCCCGGCCGATGATAACGCCGCCGGTCGGGAAATCCGGGCCTTTGACGAACTGCATCAGGTCTTCGACCGTGATGTCGTCAATATGGTCGTAATTGTCGATCATATAGGCGAGCGCCTGATTGATCTCCCGCAGGTTGTGGGACGGGATATTGGTCGCCATCCCGACGGCAATGCCGTTCGAACCGTTCAGAAGCAGGTTCGGAACTTTAGAGGGGAGAACCAGCGGTTCTTTTAAGGTTCCGTCAAAATTGTCCTGGAAATCGATCGTTTCCTTGTCGATATCCGCGAGAAGTTCATCCGTGATTTTTTTAAGGCGGGCTTCCGTGTAACGCATGGCCGCGGGAGCGTCGCCGTCGATCGACCCGAAGTTACCCTGACCGTCGACCAGCGGGTAGCGCATGGAAAAGTCCTGTGCCATGCGGGCCATCGCGTCATAGATCGAGGCATCGCCGTGCGGGTGATATTTCCCCAGTACTTCACCGACGATACGGGCGGATTTCTTGTGCGGTCCGGTGGAACGGACACCCATGTCCTGCATGGCAAACAGGATGCGTCGGTGAACGGGTTTCAGCCCGTCGCGGGCATCCGGAAGCGCGCGGGAAACAATAACGCTCATCGCGTAATCCAGATATGCCATCCGCATCTGCTGATCAAGATCAACTTGGTTTACATTGTCAATTTCCATATTTTAAAGCCCATTTTTTCTCAGTTTATAACTCATTAATTATACCATTTCCTTCCCTGTGTGAAAAGCTCTGGACCAGAACTTCGGCGTAAAAAAGTGACCGGAAAATGATTTGACGTCCTGCTGCGCCCCGGACCGGGTCTCCGAAAAGCTGTCAAGGCCGCCTGTATTAATAATGTGTAAGAAAAAAAGACTTTTGTCACATCAAAAGGAAAAAATATGGGAAAATTAAGCACCTGATTGCAGACTTTGAATATTTTTGATCCTGACTGAAAAACGAACCCTGACTGGAAAACGAAAGGAAAGAACGGAAAAACACTGATGGACAGCAGCGCATTGAGATTATTCATTGATTCATTTCCGAAGATCCTGATCCCCGGACTGACACGGACGATCCCGCTGGCGGCGGTATCTTTTTCCATCGCGATGGTCATTGCGGTCCTTACCGCGATGGCGCAGTATGCTCATGTCCCGGTACTGACGCAGCTCATCCGTTTGTATATCTGGATCTTCCGGGGCACTCCGCCGCTTGTCCAGCTTTTTGTGGTCTTTTACGGGCTTCCCCGGGTGGGTGTCCTGATCGATCCGTTCCCCGCGGCCGTGATCGTTTTTTCATTGAATGAAGGTGCTTATTCTTCGGAGATCGTGCGGGCGGCGCTGGAGTCGGTGCCGGTCGGACAGATGGAAGCGGGGTATTGTTCCGGAATGACCTATATGCAGATCATGCGGCGCATCGTCCTGCCGCAGGCGATGCGGACGGCATTTCCTTCGCTTTCCAATTCGCTGATCGCTCTGGTCAAAAATACTTCCCTGGCGGCTAATATCACGGTCACGGAAATGTTCATGACGACGCAGCGCATCGTTGCCAGGACCTATGAACCACTGCTGCTTTATCTGGAAGTCGGTCTGATCTACCTGATCTTTTCGACTGTGCTGACCTTCCTGCAGGGCTGGGGCGAGAAAAAGCTTGGCGCTTATATGGTGAAGGAGGCCTGAGGATGCTGCTGGATGCGAAAAATATCAGAAAAAGGTTCCGGGGCATGGATGTCCTGAAAGGGATCGATCTTTCGGTCAGCGCGGGGGATGCGGCCGTTATTCTGGGACCGTCCGGTGCCGGAAAAACAACGCTGCTGCGCTGTTTGGATTTTCTTGAGATCCCGGACGAGGGTACACTGACCTTTGAGGGGGTCCCGCACGAAATGAACCGGATGTCCCGTTCGGAGATCCGTGCTTACCGTCTGGACACGGGTTTTGTTTTCCAGAATTTCAACCTTTTTCTGAACAAAAACGCGCTGCAGAACGTTACGGAAGGGCTGATCACGGCCCGCGGGATCGATAAGGCGCATGCTGAAGAGAAAGGGCTTGAAGCACTGGACCGGGTAGGCCTTGTGAACTACCGCGATCATTATCCGCATCAGCTTTCCGGCGGACAGCAGCAGCGTGTTGCGATCGCCCGGGCCCTGGCGGCTGAACCGAAGATCATTTTCTTTGACGAACCGACCAGCGCGCTGGATCCCGAGCTGACCGGCGAGGTCCTTGCCGTAATGCGCAGCCTGGCTGATGACGGGATGACGATGCTGATCGTGACACACGAGATCGAATTCGCCCGGACGGTCTCCAATAAGATCATCTTTATGGAAAACGGTGAGGTGGTGGAGTCCGGCCCGACCGCGAAAATGTTCGGCAGTCCTGATAAGGAACGCACAGCCGCTTTTCTGAAGGTGAACGGTGCATGGGCCGGTGCGGCGATGTCATCGTCCGCGGAATAATTTTGCAGTCAAAAACACAGTAAGCCGAAGCTTATTGTCTGATCAAAGAGGAGCGTTTATGAAAAAGAATATATTATTGCCGGTTCTGGTTTGTGTCCTGACCGTTTTTGCGGCTGTCAGTTCGGTACACGCGGCGGATCTGCTGGAGCAGATCCGGGAAAAAGGGTATATGACGGTTGCCATGGAAGGCACCTACGCACCCTGGACCTATCATGATGAGGAGGACAAACTCACCGGGTTCGATTATGATGTCGCCAACGAGATCGCTGAACGTCTGGGCGTGGAAGCCCGGTTCGTCGAAGGTCCCTGGGACGGGCTGCTGGCCGGTGTGGAAGTCGGCCGCTATGACGTTCTGATCAACTGCGTCGGTGTGACGGAGGAACGTCAGAAGAAATATGACTATTCCGATCCCTATGCTTACAACAAGCCGGTCATTATTGTCCGCGGTGACAATGACGAGATCCATTCTTTTGAGGATCTGAAGGGAAAGACGACGGCCAATACCATCACTTCCACTTTCGCGGAAGTTGCCGAAAAGTACGGCTCCAACGTGATCGGTGTGGATGACCTGAACCAGACGATCGAGCTTGTGCTTGCCGGACGCATCGATGCGACGCTGAATACGGAAGTAACATATCTGGGCTATATGAGCGCGCATCCGGACGCGAACCTGAAGATCGCCGCTTACGGGGATGATGTGACGCTGATCGCGATCCCGGTCTTCCATGAATATCTTTCCACAAACCAGATCATCGGATGTGCCGGCATCGTTCTCGGCATCATCCTGATCAATCAGGGAAAGATCAGTCAGGCCGCAAGCAATACGGACGGCACTGTGCAG
>CADBKS010000136.1:10224-28870 GCA_902795255.1 uncultured Chloroflexota bacterium | reverse complement strand
GTAAACGAGTACGAAAAGGCCATGATCGAACTCGGAAAAATAACAACAGAAGAACAATATGAACTGCTGAAACGGTCATCCGAAGAATAAACAAATTCCTATTTGTGGAGATGAAGGAAATTGTGAAATATTGTGTTGACAAGGGAGTTTTATGGAATTTCAAAGATGAGAAATATCATACAAGAATCATAATTTCCCATGGGGTCAGAGTGATCGGAGAAGCCGCCTTTGCGGACTGCATGAGTCTCTAAAAAATAAACATACCGGAATCCATTACGGAAATTGATCCTTCTGCTTTCTGGATCCATAAAGAGTGAGATGAATACCTTACCAGAGGTCTTTCTATATTTATAGAAAACGGGACAGCGAAACAGAACAATTCGCACAGATTCATCCATTTATTTTCAAAGAAACTACCGCGAATAAAGAAGAAATTGATATAACTGCCAAAATATATAGAAACATTGACAACTGTCTATATAAGTACTATTATAAAAGAGTGAGAGGTGACAGGCATGGGATTTAGAGAAGATGTCAAAAAAATAAAAGCTTTAGCAGATGAGAACCGTC
This sequence comes from uncultured Chloroflexota bacterium, assembly GCA_902795255.1. The sequence goes on along the minus strand of CADBKS010000136.1, from coordinate 28,300 downwards.
TGGAGATCATGCTCCTGCTGCAGCAAGGTGAAAAATGCGGATGCGTTCTGCTTGAAGAATTAAATATCACGCAGCCTACATTGTCTCACCACATGAAAATTCTCTGTGACAGCAATTTCGTAATTGGACGCAAAGAAGGAAAATGGATGTACTATTCCATATCACCCGAGGGAGTATCAGCCTTTCGCGAGATGATCGGACACTATGCAAGATGTGACTGTGAAAAGAAAAAACTATAACAGTTGTTAATTCCGGCAATATTTACGAAAAAAAACAGGCATCCCGAAAAGGATTGCTTTTTTTATCAGCCTACATATTCATATATTTATATATTTCGAATTGAAGGAGTAATAAATGGAAGACAATTTTAAGAAAGTCCATTACAAAGTCAGTGCATATTATTCGGAAATTACGAATAAAAGAGGGGGAGCCCTGGCATCTTCGGTCTGCAGCTGTTCCAAAGGAAGCATCCCTGATACGATAAAGAAGATCGTTTGTGAACTTCCGGATGAAATAACCGAGAGATACTACGGATGCGGTTCACCGATCCCCAATAAGATTGAAGGGTGCACGGTTCTTGATCTGGGCTGCGGCACAGGAAGAGATGTTTATGTTGTCTCAAAACTTGTCGGAGATGGCGGGAAAGTGATTGGCGTTGATATGAATGATGATCAGCTGGCCATAGCAAAAAAATATCAGGAGACCATTGCCGATAAGTGGGGATATTCTAATGTTGAATTCAGAAAAGGGTATATAGAAGACCTCAGAAATATCGGTATCGAAGACGAATCGGTCGATCTGGTTATTTCGAACTGCGTGATCAACCTTTCACCGGATAAGGAAAGCGTTTTTTCCGAGATCAGAAGAGTACTGAAAGATGGTGGTGTGCTTTATTTCAGTGATATTCTTGCGGACCGGAAAATTCCGGACGAAATCAATACGAACCGGCTTCTCCTTGGAGAGTGTCTGGGCGGATCAATGTCATATGATGAATTTAATACACTCATGACTCATAACGGGTTTGCCGATTATCGAATTGTATCGTCTAAAGCAGTACCGATCAACAATAATGAAATTGAAGAACTTGTAGGAGATATCAGATATACGTCTGATACGATCCGGGCTGTTAAGAACTCAGGTAAAAGCTGCTGTGGTTCCTGTTCAGCCTTTGCTGTTCCATATGAAGATCAAACAAATTTCTGCTGCTGTCAGGGATAGCGGGTTGTCAGGTTTTCTTTGTTATTGTTATGAATAAAAGTCAATAGACATGAATGATGAATGTATTATTTGTAAAGCTCCGCTGGAATACCTGGAATCTGACGAGCTGATGGAATGTTCCGTCTGTCATAAGAAGGAAAACAGCAAGACACGCTGTATAAACGGCCATTATGTCTGCAATGAATGTCATACTGCCGGTTTAGATTCAATAATCAACCTATGCCTGACCGAGAAATCGAAAAATCCGATTGTTGTGCTGGAAAAAATGATAGCAATGCCATTCTGTCATATGCATGGACCGGAACATCATGTTATGGTCGGGGCCGCCCTGTTGACAGCATATAAAAACGCAGGCGGAAGCATTGACCTGCACAGTGCATTGATTGAAATGATGAATCGCGGAAAGAGTGTCCCCGGCGGTGCTTGCGGGTTTTGGGGAGCTTGTGGAGCAGGTATCAGTTCGGGAATGTTTATATCCATTATCTCTAAATCCACACCTTTGGCGAATGAACCGTTTGCGCTGTCACACAAGATGACGGCCAAATCACTGGGACGAATCGGTGAAATTGGAGGTCCGCGTTGCTGCAAGAGAGACTCATTTCTTTCTATTCTTGCGGCTATCGATTTCGTGAAAGACCATTTTGGCGTTGAGATGGAAAAATCAGAAATCGTGTGCCGCTTCTCATCTCAAAATAACCAGTGCATTGGTAAAAGATGCCCATTCTCCAAAGCAAACCATTGAGACAAATTCCAATTTGTCAGGCAAGCTTTATCTTGTCCACAGTTATATCGGACATCGGATCCTGCCCCGAAATCCGGGATATGAAACCGGCGTGACTATTGCGCTCACGCCGGTTTCATATCCCGTTGAGCCGGGTATTGCCCATACCCGTACGGTCCTTTTTCCGTTCATTTTGCGTATTCCGCATAGCACCACGCGGCGATTCGGCTGATCAGTTCCGCCGGGAGCTCTCGGTCATACGGCAGACGGATCGTCCCCTTGCTGACCTCATAAGCGGTCAGTTCTTCTGCAAACACCGCTGACGCCTCACCGCCGGGATACAGGCCCAGGTGGTTTTTCGAGGCTGCGAAATGGATAATGTTCCGGCCTTTCCGGTAAGTGGGCATCGACCAGGAGATGCATTCTTCCGCGTCCGGCAGCGCTGCCCGCAGGATATCCCGGATCTCATTCAGCCGGGGCTGCACCCTTTCATCCTGCGCGGCGATATATTCATCGACCGTCTGCGGTTTGATACAATAGTGGTCCTGGTTCTGCCTGCTGAACGTTCTTCCACATTTCGGACACTTCCACATCATTGTCTTTCCTTTCAAAAAACCGGGGGATGTTTTTCCAATTTCCCGTTCATACCGGCTTTCCGTTATCCCGGGCAATCAGCACAATACGAACTTCCCAAAAACCGCAGGAATTCCGGCACAGTGCCGAACATCATGCGGTCCATACTTTGTTCTTTTATTTTCCGTAATCCGGCAATACGCAGTCTATGTAATATTTTATTACGATCCACGGACTGTAAATACGGAAAGATCCGGAAATCTTCTGTAAAATAAAGCTGTACAGGCCGCAGCGCGCCGGAAAGATCAAAATGCCCGCAGCCGCAAATTCAGATGCGGTCACTTTTTCAGAGGCTTCCATGGACAAAACACTTGATTATTACGCACATAACGCAGAACTGTTCGTCGCCGATACAGGCACTGTGGATTTTTCCGCCGTACGGAACCGCTTTCTGGCGAAACTTCAGCCGGGAGCGTCGATCCTGGATCTCGGCTGCGGATCGGGACGGGATACCGAGGCATTTCTGGAGCACGGCTTTGCCGTGACAGCCGCGGACGGATCACCGGAGCTCTGCGCGCTGGCGGAAGCCCGCACCGGCATCCCGGTACGCCGGATGCTCTTCCGGGAGCTGGACGAACGCGAAACCTATGACGGGATCTGGGCCAATGCATCGATCCTGCACGTTCCGTCCGCGGAATTGCCGGAGATCTTCCGGCGGGTCGTCACAGCTCTGAAGGCGGGCGGGGTCCTTTATATCTCCTTCAAATACGGCACTTTCGAAGGCGATCGGAACGGCCGGTACTATACAGACCACACGGAAGAAACCTTTGCCGCATTCCTGACCGGGTTCCCGGAGCTGAATGACGTCCGTCCCGGCCGCTCGGCAGAAAAATGGCTGAATACGATCCTCAGAAAAAACGGATAACTGCAGCATATAGGTATCTGCTATTATCAGTTATGACAATAAAACAAATCCGAATGCACTGCCCCGGCATCATAGGGGACGCAGATACAGAAGAGAGTAACCAGGCCTGGACAAAGTGAAGCACTCTCTTTCGACTGCCATACGCATATCTCAAAGACATCCGTTATTATTTACGGATAAGTCAAATAAACAGCCGGGAATATCAAAATTACATAGTCGTCCCTTACACAATAACCGGGGTGCCGGGGCCGACGGGCGGCCGCCAGGCCGGCCCGATCGGCCCCGGCTTATTAAACCTGGCGCGGCCAACGGCTTATGCAAACCCGCAAACGCCCATGCCGCGCCATGCAGCGTTGCTCCTGCACCGCATCATAAAAGGTGTGGGCACAGCCCACCCCTTACGGTGCAGGTTACTCACTTTCGCATGCCATGTACATATCAAAATGAGCTCTTACAGTGTAATTTCATGGCAGAGTAATTCACATAAAAACGGATCCGCGGGCAGCCCGCGGATCCGTTTTATTTAAATTCCGGTTTTCTGCCGGATCAATACGCGTATTTCAGGATCTTTATCTTTTCGCTCCCCTTCAGGATCAGCCATCCAAGGAGCAGAGAGATCCCCAGAACCGCTACAAAGCAGAGCAGGGACCACGGCAGCTCGTATTCACCGAAGCGCGGCATGACCACATACAGGCGGAAGATCTCGGCAAGGGTCGCATGGATACAGTAAATAAGCGTGCTCATGCAGCGGTAAAATTTCGCATTGGGCAGATGCATTTCCCAGCGGAGGATGATCCAGAAAAACAGCGGACCCGCCAGCATCACGGCAAGATACACATCATTATTCATCGTAAACCATCCGCGGCCGTAAACAAAACGGTGCTCAGCCCAAAGCAGCACACAGGATAACGCGAAGAGCGCGATGATCAGTTTCATGCTCACGGCCCGGCATTTTTCCTGATAACGGACAAACATCCGGCCGACCCAGATCCAGAGCAGCGAGACAACGAAATTGTTGGCAAAGCGCAGATCCGGGATCACATAGAGCTTGGACAGGCCGATCTGATCCGCCACCGGGCGCCAGGTATACTGCCCGACGCAGATCAGAAAACCGATCACTGCGATGACCGGGGTGATCCAACGGCCAATGCCGCGGTCACACAGGGCGATGATGACGATGCCGATGGCCAGTGCCATCAGATACCAGGACGCGGGGAAAGACGACCCGAGCAGGATCGTTCCAAAGAAAAATTCGATTCCCTTATGAAAGTAGTCCCTGTAGACGATCGTAAAAGGAAGGAAGACCACGAACCAGAACAGATAAAGGATCAGGTCCCGTTTGACGAATTTCCACAGGTACCCCTTCTTTTCCGCCTCCGGCAGACTGTCAAATTTGCTGAAAAACAGGAACGCGCTGACCATGAAAAACACCGGGATCGCGATCCGGATCCACGGATGAAGCAGGTGGAACCTGGACTCCCCGAGGATCCTGGTATGGGCCATCACGACCACGATCGACGCGATAAATTTGAACAGGTCAAAAGAGTCATAGCTTTTGCGCTGAACGGCGGCAGCTTTTTCTGTCATGTTATTTCTCCAACAATTCAGGTATTTCTCTTCTCCACGAAAAACATCCGTATCCGACAGCAGCCGGGCTGAAACGATCCGCAGCACAAACAGAGATTTTCCGCAAAAGGGAATTATAACAGCCCGGACGCTGTTTTTGCCGAAATATGGATAAATGTACAGATTATGGGATCAGCGAAACATGCTGAGCCGGTAGTTTTTTTGTGTCTATAAAGAGCCGGTGCCGGAGTGCGCTTGCGAACGCATATCATGGTTCACTTTGCGATGTACATACCAATCGAAAGTGAGTGCTTCGCATGGCGCGGCCCGATCGCTCATGTGTTTGCATAAGCCACCTGCCGCGCCAGGGATATTTAGCCGGGGCCGATCGGGCTGGCCTGGCGGCAGCCCAATACCTGCCCCGTATGGTACGGGCCCGCCCGATTTTTATGCGGAGCAGGAGCTCCGCCCCGTCGGCCCCGGCGCCCCGGTAATGTACCTGAGACGACAGGTTTACTTATGTACCCACAGCTCTTAATGAGATTCACCCATATATAGCGGAGAAAACCTCATTTCGAAACGAAACTGTCCCAGTCTTCGGAATTGCTGTAGACCGTATCCGCGGAGTCATCTTTATAACTCACATTGATGGAAAGCGTGTAAGCATAGTAAGATTGCAGATAGACTTTCTCTGTACCGTTTTCGTCAAACGTCATCGTCTCATAGCTGCCATCACGGCCGAACGCTTCCTTCACCCCGTACCAGGTGTGCCCGATCCCGTCCCGGATCTCATAATAGCCGTTCCCCGGCAGCCGTACGGTCACCGGTTCCGAGCCGTTGATGAAGAGGTAGGAGACCGGCGCATTGTCCTTGAAGATGCGGACGAACATGGCCGTGTCCTGCGGCTGTTCGACAATGATCTTCAGCTCCATATCCTGCAGCCACTGACTGCGGTCGCGCCAGATCTCACCGGTGCGGGGCATATCCTGAACGCATTTTTCCGCCATCGCCTCCCAGTCGCCGAATTCACTTTCGATGAAAGCCTGCTGCGCGCTGTAGTATTTTTCGTCTTTATAAAGCGCCATGGCCTCGTTATAGCGGGCTTCATCCCCGAAAACGACTCCGCCGTAGGTTTCCCCGCCCGGTTCTTCAGACACATATGCATCTTCTTCCGTCGGGGCATCGGCCGCTTCTTCCGGAACTGCCCCGCCGGTCAGCGGTTTTCCATTCGGAGTAACGCAGGTCAGCTCATTCTCCCGGCAATACTGTTCCGCAAAGCTCTCCTCCGGAACAATAAAAAGGATCTCCTTTTGCATGCTGTAGTAAAAGGCTCCTCCCTCACCGATCTCTTCAAGGGTGGACGGCAGGACAATGAGTTTCAGGTTATCACAGCCCCAGAACGCATCCGTATCAATGAGGGTCACACCTTCCGGAATCGTGATCTCTTTCAGCCCGTGACAGAACTCAAAGGCGGAATATCCGATTTTCCGAAGGGTATTGGGAAGCACAATGCTCTCCAGTTCGGCATTATTGGAAAACGCCTGGCTTTCGATGGACGTGACCCCTTCGGGCAGGATGACATGCTTCAGCCCGGTTTCGGACATGAACGCGGTACTGCCGATCACGGTGACCGGGTACCCGAAGACATTATCCGGAACGGTCACCGTTTCTTCACCTTCCCCGGAATAGCCGTCCAGCCGGATCGTTCCGTCTTCCTGACGGGAGATCCAGTACTTTTTGTCCTCTCCGAAAAACGGTGATTGGCTGTAATCTTCCGGATAAAGGCTGTCGTCGATGCGCTCAAGCACATCCTCAGAGCCGTATCTTTCCACGTGCAGCTTTCCGTCTTCGAAATAATAAGGGAGTTCCTCGTCATAGCCGTCGTCGGGATGGGCCCAGGTGATCACTTTTCCGTCAGACTCCCAGGGACCGCTTTCGAGCTGGGGGTAATATCCGTAGCTGTTCAGGACCGACAGCCCGTCTTCTCCCGCTGAAAAACGGAAGAAAATGATATCCTGATCATAGAAGGTGATCCAGGTCCCGATCAGGTCCGGATCCTTTGTTTCGGGCATTTCCGATTCCGGGATCTCCCCGGCAGCATAGATCTCGTCCCACTTATCGTTTTCCAGCGTCTTGTACCGGTATTCATTTTCCTGACAGTACTGTTCCGCAAAACTCCCCGGTTTTACAAAGAATATGGGCTTGTAAACCCCGTAAAAAGCATCCTCCTCGATCTCCTCAAGGCTTCCCGGCAGCATCACCGTTCTGAGGAAGGAAGACTGCCAGAAGGCGGAATTGCCGATGGTTTTGACCCCTTCCGGGATCATGATCCCCTTCAGATTGTAACAGTACTGGAAGGCGGCCGCACCGATCGATTCCAGCGTATCCGGAAGGGATACATCCTCGAGAGAGGCATTTTCCTCAAAGGCACGGACTCCGATCGCTTTGATCCCGTCCGGCAGGATCAGGTGTTTCATGTTTTCGCGATAACAGCAGGCATTATCCCCGATCTCCGTGACCGGGATCCCGAAAGCTGAGGAAGGGAATTCCACCGTCTCCTCATCACCGAGATATTCAAAGATCCGGATCCCGTTGTCTTCCGCCGGTTCGATCCGGAACAGTCTGTTTTCGCCAATAAAGGGAGAAGATCCCGGATCCGCCGGGAAGTAACTGTCATCGATCCGGGTAAAGATCTTTTCTCCGAACAGATCCTGGCGCAGCCTCCCGTTTTCGATGGAATAGGGCATTTCCACCGGTTCGCCATCGGTCGTTGAAAAAATGACCAGCCGGTCATCCGCCTGATACGGCGAGGAAAACTCAGTAAAAGAATCATCCAGCGTATTGATGACCGAAAGCGTCCCGCCATCCGCTGAAAAACGCATGAGCGTAAAGTCGGGACCGGAAAACCCGATCCAGGAACCGGAAAGCTCATCCGCCTGTGACAAGGCCGGCAGAACTGCGAACAGAAATATCAATAATCCAAGGAAGAAGATCTTTTTCATCCCAGTACCATTCCTTTCCCAACGATTTATGCTTACAAACTGTGTGAGCGGAAATTTTCTTATATTTTATATTGTAATCTCATTATTGTTTCAGCTGAAAACACTCCTGCTGCTTTTATTGAATATGCCTGATACGTTCTTCCGCAATCTTGCGGACAACTTGTTCGGGGTCCTGAGCTGCGATCCTTTCCAGAACTTCCCGATCCGTAAGTTTTTTGACCGCGGCGCTCCGCACGCCCCATTCATCGTTTTTTTCCGCTATAGCAGCAAGCGCACTTTGATTCCATATGTGGCTGACAGCTCGTAAGCGCGCATTTCTGTCCGGGTCATTCAGCGCAATTTCGGTCAGGGCCTCCGCATCGGTGATGTGATCGATCAGCTCGCAGCGTTTCTTCGCATTGGCCGTTTTCTTAAATTTACTGATCAGCTCTTCCTGCGATGTTTCTTTCAGTGATTTTGTATGCTTTTCTTCAAATTTGTGAAGGATGAATGATTTTATCAGGTTGTAAATCACAATAACCAGAACTGCCGCAGCAAGAAAAATCACTGCGCTTAAAGTGTCTTTCCATGTCCATTCAGATAAATTCAATCGTGTTGTCCACATATTCCCACTCCATTTTTACCGGGTCATGATTTCATCTGCACCCAGGCGTCGTTGAATCCAGCTGCGCAGAAGCTGAGGTTGTGTCCAGCAGGGGCAGCCAGCTCACCGTTCCGCACCGTGCCGTCCGCCACAGCCAGTTTCTCTCTTCGGTATCTATTTGTCTTCCAAATCGGATCAAAAAGTCCCATAATTATCCTCTGTGATTATCTTCTCCTCCGCAGCGCACCGGCAAGAATATCCAACAGGCATAGGAAGACCACCGCTGCGGCCGCTCCCAACAGGCCCAGAAAAATAAAACCGATGACCGCGCCTGTGACCGGCAGCGGCACCGGACCGCCGAAGATCACAAAAGCTGCTCCATTTCCTTTCCCAAGGACAGAAAACACCAATTTTCCGAGTGGTGTCAGAAAGGTAAGTATCAGCGTAAAAACAACGGTCAGGATCAGCCCGGGAAAAAGCATGTCCTCCCGCTTCCTGAAAAGTGCCCCGGGAGCGGTCTCCAGAAGAAATCCGCAGGTCCCGCCAATCACCATCAGGACGAAGATCACCCCTATCATTCTGAGCATATTTATAAAAAACATGTCAATCCTTCTTTTTTCCTCACAAAAGACTTATTCATTCCACTTTTTTTCGATATCAGCCAGCTTCTGCGCAATTGCCGCGTCTTTTTCGGCCTCTTCCGGGATCAGTCCCATGTGCATAACCACAGAGGATTTCAACAATTCAAATTCCTGCGGACTGATCAAATGATACTTATCTTCGATTTTGTCCGCGAATACATAAAGCTCCGTCTTTATCAGGCTGGCTGCCAGTCCCCTGAAAACCCGGGCCAGGCTGTCACGATCCTCCTGCGTAAAAACGTGATCGGACCAGAGCTTTTCATTCTTCTTTCCGCAGCGTTCACATTTATAAACGCCTTCTTTATGGCCTTTGATCGAGCAAATTAGTCCCATTTTCTTTCTCCTTTCAAACTTTCAGGGAGACCTAAAACAAATTCAGGGCGTTTCCATTAAAAATCTGTATTCCACAATAGGCGATAGTCACAGAGATAAATGCTATGACTATAGATATCAGCATCTTTTTCACACTCCCTCTTGCTTCTGCATTGCCGGGAGAAAAATTAAAAAACAACCAGACAGCTAAACCGATCAACAAAATACCAATCACTTTGTTCAGCATAATTTCTAATACTCCATATATTTTTCCGATAACCATCTTAACCAAATACGATAAAGCTGGATCTGCAAATCGTTTTCTTTGATATATCGGGGGCCGGTGGGATAGCTTTCTGTTTTTGTAATCAGCACCGCGAATTGCTCCGGTGTAATGGTACATTCATCCTGCTGTATCGCCTCGGCAAGCTCGGGGTCTCCGTTCCACTGGTCGCCGATCAATAATTTGGCGAGATATTTGCGGTCTTCCTTGTCCATGAGTTTATGGAAGCAGATCGTCTCCAGCCTCTTGCCGCAGCGAATACATTTATACTCATCATTTTGATGACCTGTGATCAGACAAATCAGATTCACTTTTCTTCTCCTTTTTAGTTCCAGGCAAAACCCAGCCGATGCAGTTCCTTTTGCGATTTTTCAAAGTCAAAATGTGAATTGAAGCCTGCCTTCGCCATCCGGTAATAAACCGAGAAGATCGCGATATCACGGTCCTCGCTTTTCGCGGCGAGCATCTCCGCAAACTCCGCGTCGGGCACTATTTGCCCGTCCGTAAGCTTTGGAAGAAAACTGACCCGCGGATCCATGATATGCCAGATATGTCCGGTGCCATCCCCTTCCGCGAGGAGAATGATGGCTTCAGCAGCCTTATCAACCGCTGTGGCATCGTAGGGAACATCCCGCATGCATTCAGGATAACAACCCATTTTTCGGAATGCCCGCAGCTGAGCTGCCATTCCATTGGACTCAGCGTTGATCTGAAACAGACCGTCAGAGGCACGGGCAGACAGGTTGCCGACACGGAAGATCGCCGACGGCACACTCTGAGACCGTGCCATCAGGACCTGTTCTTCAGCCTTATACTTGGTCTGCACATAGGGATTCGATCCGATCTCCTGCCCGATATCCAGCGTATCTTCCGTAAGCGGGGTATTGGTTCCAAATCCACTCACGGCATAGGTGGAGATATGGAACAATGCCGCGCCGCTCGCCGCACAGAAGCGGATGATCTCCTTTGTTCCGCCCACATTGACCCGGAAGGAGACATCTTCACTGCCAACGTGACTGACCAGCGCTGCGGCATGAATGACGGCATCCGCCTTTGAGCAGAGATCCGTGTACTGTGCTTCGCTCAGTCCCAGCCGGTCTTCCGTGATATCGCCGATAACTGTTACAGCCTTTTGCTCTGCCTCTTCAAACCCGTAATAGCGGCATGCGCGATCCAGCGTTTCCTTATTTCTGACAAGGCAGATGACTTGATGGCCTTTTCGTATCAGTTCGGCCATCAAATGGGCACCAAGGTAACCGCTGGCCCCGGTCAGCAGCACGGTTTTTCCAAGGCATTTATGCCGATATAACGATCAATGTCCCGGATCTTCTGCCCGGCTCCATCCGGATCCGGAGAAGTGCCCCCGTCTTTCAGAAACTCAGACAGGCGGCGGATCGTTTTCGCGGCATAGATCGTTTCCGGCGCACAATCCAGAAGCAAAGCGAGATAGATCGTTGAAAGGCTGTCCAGTCCCCGTTCATAAAGGTTGTCATCCATGCCGATGGGAGCACTGACTGAAAGCACTTGCATAACTTTCTCAAGGATCTCTTGCTGAAGTCCGTTTTGAGCAGGCACATATGAACTTCCCCGGGCAGACTGTTCAAGTTCCCGCATGACTTCACGCCTTTTGATCTTCATGGATGTCGTCACGGGAAACGGTTTATCACGAAAACGCACATCCGGAATTTTCTCATAACCCGGACGATCGGTGTTCATGGCATCGATTTTTTGAATAACGGCTTCTCTTTTCTCCGGGGTATCTTCTTTCAGGAACAGGATCGCGGTCAGATGATCGCTGACATTGGCGACCATCGCGCCGGAAACACCTGGGATCATAGACAGCCTGCTTTCCCAGACCTCCGGATAGATTTTCTCTCCGTTGGGCGTCTTGATCATGTTATCCTTCCGACCGCGGATGATCACATACCCTTCATCGGTGATCTCCGCGAGGTCCCCGGTATGGAACCAGCCATCTTCCATGACCTTTGCCGTTAGTTCGGGAGCTTTATAATAGCCCTTCATGATCATCGGACCCCGCAGGCAGAGTTCACCGTCTTCAAGCTTCATTTCCATCCCCTCGACATACGGCGCGCCGGCTTCCAGCGGACGGATGGAGGCGTCGCAGTTTGCCAGGCAGCCGCCGGTGGATTCGGTGAGCCCGTAACCGACAAACACGGTGATGCCCGCCATTCCGAGTGTATCGATGACTTCTTTGCCTGCCGAAGCACCGCCGATGGTGATGCGCCTGAGCTTACCGCCCAGCATCTGCTTCACCTCATCGATGGAATGGGATTTCAGGTTTTGGACAATAAACCCGGCAAGCATATTGGCCAGTGCCGGGACCGCCACCACGATCGTAATGCCGTATCGTGTCAGGTTCGGGATCAGGTTCGCCATGCTGTCGTTAATACAGATCGTGGCTCCGAGGTACAGGTACTTCATCTGACCGACAAAGATCTCAAAGCAATGATGGATGGGAAGCAGGGAGAGCAGTTTGTCCCCCGGGACGCAGAGCGGGACCGGACCGGTCACATCCGCGAGTATCCCCCGCTGGGTGATCATGGCAGCCTTCAGACCGTCTCCGGAGGTACCCGAGGTAAACATCAGCGATGCCAGCGCATCCGGGTCTGTGTTCGGGAACATTCCCGGCTCTGTCTGAATCAGGCTGCCGGGATAATCCTCCAGTTTCAGCACGGCCTTGACCTGATCACACTGTCCGCGGATCGTATCCTCCAGTGCTGAGAGCCGTTCGGACAGGAACACGATCGAGACATCGGCGAAATTCAGCCGTTCGGCCAGTTCCGCCGGGCTCAGTTTGGTATCAAGCGGAACGGAAATATTTCCGCCGGTTATGATGCCGTAATACGCACAGATCCATGAATATGACATATCTCCGATCAATGCGATTTTCGTTCCCGACCCAAACCGGTTTAACAATTCACGGCTCATCCATAAGGCTTCATTTCTGAGATCGATAAAAGACTTTGAAACCATCGTGCCATTATCGATCCATGTGTACGCTTCCGCTGTCCCAAACCGGGACGCCATATAATCAAGAAACTCCTGTAAAGTGTGCACGCAGCCGCCTTTTTGAGTGTTTTTTTAGTATTTATTGAAGTTTTTTCAGCTTCACGGACATGGTCTCATTCCGGATCACCGGTTTTTCCTTTCCGTCCGGTGGAGCCAAATGCCCCGTCAATCACCGGCTGAAGCCGGACTGTCGGGTCCATCGAATCTGAGAAGCAGATAAAGGCACATGCCCGCCGCAATAAAGGGCAGGGCAGTCATTGCCATTGCAGCCGGATCATCGGAAGGGAAGATGCCGTATCCGTTTTTTATGTTGCCGTATATACGGATGATCACTGAACTGAGGCAGAGGACCAGTGTTATAACCGCTGCCCGCTTTTTCCGTACCCAGATCAGAAGTGCCGCAGCGATCCCGGTGACTGCAAGGACCCGGACCCAGAGGACCGTTTCCGACCGAAAAGCAGATCCGGCCTCATTTTGGAGAAACGCGTTGATATATTTGTATTCGATCACAATGCCCAGCCCGGTATTGAGAACGCTTTTGCCAAAAAATACGAAAGCCACGGCTGCCAGCATCAGCACCGTGATCCATAAACGAATTTGATTTGTTTTTTTCATATGACCACCTTTTCCAGAATGCCAGCTTGTTTATTCAAACAGGTGGATGCAGTCTTCGCAGACCGCGCTGCCGGCGGAATGATCCATCGCCTCCCGCCGGTCGAACTCCGCGTCGGGCGTGATGATCCCGAACATCGCGCCCATACCTTTCGTATTCACCCAGGTCCGGTATTTCCGGGAAGTGTAGAAGGTGTGGTTCGGGACGATATAAGCCCGCTTTCCCGCAAGCGGGGCGTTGCAGACATCACAGACTCCGCTGCCGGTATAGCGCGGGAATTTCGATGTCCGCTCACGGACATGACCGCAGTTGGTACAGCGTTCATATTCTTTCCCGTTGATCTCGCCATCGACCGGTACATAATGATGTTCCGTCTGACGGCGCTTCCCGCAGATGCTGCAGACCTCTTCGCATTTGTCCGGGACCGGCTCCCACTTGTGATCCGCGTCACGTGTGGCACCGCAGATGATGCACCGGCAGTTTTCAAAGCGGTGTCCTCTGGCTCTGACCTTTCCGCAGATACTGCACTTTTCCTCGCATTTTCCCGGGACAGGCTGATAAATGTGCCCTTCATCTCGCACTTTGCCGCAGCGTTCGCACGTGCAGCCGTTCCACTTGTGTCCGAATAAACAGGATATTCCCATGGCTTATTCCTTTCTTTGGATCATCTCGTATATGAAAACCTTGTCAGATAATCACTTTATCACACAAGCATCAAAAAAAGGTGTGCAGGCAGCCCACTTCGCCCCACCCCGGATACCGGATCGGATCTTTCCGGACATGACGGGCCCGGAGGTCCGTGTAACGGTACCGGAAAGGCAGGTGCTGACCGGTGACGTACAGACCGCGTAAGGCTTATCGCGGGAAGGACAAATCTGCCTTTTCCGGAATGCCCGATCTGTGGCAATCTGTGGTAATATAAAGTAGATTTTCAGCTTTTTTTACGGAGGAATCGATTCAATGGAAAATGTATTCGTAGTGAGATTCAATGTTGCAAGTGAAGCATACCAGGCGCTCACGGAACTGCGGCAGGAGCCGGTCACCGATAACTATACTGTTTCGCAGGCCTGCATCGTGACAAAAAAAGACGACCGCATCACCGCGGCAGATCAGTTCGATACCGGTATTGAAACAGACAATGACACCGCATCCGGAACGCTCATCGGCGGACTCATCGGCATCCTCGGCGGACCGATCGGCATCCTGCTGGGCGCTTCTTACGGTATGATGGTCGGCAACATTATCGACATGGCGGACACCGTAGACAACGCCTCCCTGATCGAACAGGTTTGCGGAACGATGGTAAACGGTGAAACAGCCATGATCGCGCTGGTCTCCGAGAAAGCCCCGGAAACCTTTGCGGCGGCCATGCACAAGTTCAACACCGAAGTCGCCTGCTTCGAAGCCGCGGAAGTTGCCGCTGAGGTCGAAAAAGCGGACGAACTGGAACGCGTGATGCAGAAAGAAGCCCGCGAACAGCTGCGCGAGGAAAAGAAGGAAGAATTCAAAAAGAAGGTCGAAGAAAAGCGCAAAGAGATCGCTGACGGCTTCGAAAAAGTGAAGGAAAAATTATCCTGACCGCATCAGCCGGGGTAAAAAACGTTTTTGCTGATCCATGATGCCTGTATCGGTCCCGCTTATGTCCGGACGGATACAGGCTCTTTCAAAATCCGCAGACGCAAAGAACAGCGATTCCGGGGAGCCGGATCGAAACCGTAAGGAGAAAGCCTTGAATAAACCAGTACCGGTCAACAATATCCTCGCCGCACGGGCGGAACAGGCGATCATCGACAGTCTTCCCGTCGACCGCAGGACGCTTCGGATCATCGGGAAAGTCCTGGAGCCCCAAAATCTGAAACGCATCGGCATCGCCGCTGTGGGCGGTTCCGTGCTGATCTCGATCGTCAGCGCACTCGGCCGGGACCGCGTCAACCGTGCCGGAACAGCCGCGGAAATGAAAAAGCAGCTGAAACCGGTGCAGCAAAAGCTGAACGAGCTTGAAGCCCAGAACGCGGTTTTACTGCAGCAGAACGAAGAACTGAAACTGCAGCTCGAAAAACTGGAGACGCTTTATTCCGAAAAGAACACAGCCCCGGAAATCAGCGTATCCGAATAAACAGGAAACTGCCGTTAAATACAGGTGAGTCTGATAAAGAACCGAAGACATAAACATAATAATTGCCGTTTCAGACCTACTGACACCCGGGGCACCGGGGGCAGCGGACGGCTTTAGCCGGGCCGCGCAGCGAAGCATACACGTTCTATTGTCACAAGCATAACAAACCCAGCTCTTACTGAAGAAATTTAAAGGGAAGGCAGATGAATATGAGTGATCCGATGATAACAGCCCATTCCGGATGTGAAGGAACCGGCATCGACACAATGGATTCCATCGATCAGGCACTGCTTTGCGGTGCCGACGCAGTCGAGATCGATATCCGGCTGGATCCGCTGGGCGGCATCCGGATCTCGCATGACCCTTTATCCCTTGAAGATTATCTGCGGAAGAACCCGCTTTCCGATGTGTTCCGAAAGGTCCTGCCGACATCCCTGCTGATCAATTTTGACCTGAAGGAAGAAGCCGCCCTGTACAAAACGGTCAATGCCGCCCATGATTTCGGCTTTCCGACGGAACGGCTGATCTTCACCGGATGCACCGCACCGGACCATCTGACCGGGGATCCGGAGCTCACGTACAGGGCCAATTTCTTTCTCAACATTGCGGCCGTCCTGAAATATGTTTACGCACACCGGAAAGAAGAGATCGGAAGGGAAGTTTTCTCCGCACTGATGGAGGATCCCTACATCATTTTTATCGATGAGGCCGGTTCTATTCCGGATGTTTATCTTACCGAAGCGGTAAAACTGAGGGAAAAAATCCAGGCCGTTTCCAGGAGCCTCAAGGAAAAGATCTTCGAAGATACCATCAGCATTTTCCGGGAAACACATGCTGCCGCCGCGAACATGCCCAAGCAACTGCTCTGGACTTCCATCGCGGAAACGCTGAAAGCCGGAAATATCCCGCTTTCGGTTTGGACAGTCAACGAGCCGGAGATCGTCCGGCACTGTCTGGATTTCGGCGTCCGCAACATCACGACCCGAAAGATCCGGCTGACAAAGCAGATCCTGGCCGAGCACTCCGCCGGACAGGGCTCCGGACTCCCCGTCCCTTCCGAATAATACGCCCACTGCCGGCGGCCACACACAACAGCCGGCTCATCTGCGGGATCCGTCCGGATCCCTTTTTTTATTTTCCAGACAGCGGGTATTCCATTGTGAAAACAGAGAGCCGTCACAAGGCGTTTCCTGTGACGGCTCTCTGTTTATTGACGGGCAGTTTCCGGCCCGTTATTCAGGCTGCGGGGCAGAGCGCTCCGCTTCTTTTTTGGCAATATATTTATCAAACTGGATCTTCAGCAGCGCGGCGATCGGGACAGCCACCAGCATCCCGAGCAGACCGCCCACCGCGGAGCCCGCGGTCATCGCCGCGAAAACCAGCAGCGGATGGATCTCAACACTGGAGCTCAGCAGCTTCGCGTTGATCAGGTTGCCGTCCAGGACCAGGATCACGGCCAGAACGATCCCGCCGACCAGGAGCTTCCCCCAGGCGGCTTCGATCACACAGACGATCACCAGGGTGACGAAACCGACGATCGGGCCGACATAGGGGATCAGGTTCCCGAGGCCGGTCAGGAAGCCGATCACAAACGGATAGGGGACACCGCAGATCGCCATGGCCGCCAGCGTGACCACACCCACCAGCAGCGCATCCAGGAACTGACCGCGGATATAACCGGAGAAACATTTATCGGCATCCATCAGGAACTCATGAACTTTTTCCCGGGTCGAAGGTTTGACGAACAGGACGCGCACGCGGTCCCAGTAGCCGGAAATGGCTTTGGAATCCAGCATGAAGTAGATCGCGAAGATCACCGCGAAGAAGAGATCGGAAGCCGCTCCGGTAATGGAGGAGATGAAGCCGGTGACACCGCCGGTGATCTTTTGGATGTTGATATCATGATTTACGAGCCATTCCTGGATCCTGGCCCAGATATCATTCAGCTGAACGGAAAAGTCGCCGATCAGGGCACCGATATCGGAGAAATTGATCTCCTGTACCTGATTGGTGATGAAAGCCACAGCGATGAAAAGCAGGGAGATGACCAGAAGAACAATGATCACAAGCGTACCGAAAACCGCGATCGGACGGGCGATCTTCAGCTTTTTTTCGAGCCACTGGACCAGCGGTTCAAACAGATAAGCGATCATCCCGCCGGCAACAAAAGGTTTCAGCACCAGCCCGATGATGTGGAACAGTTTTCTGAAAAATCCTCCCGAAAGGGAGATCAGCGTACACAGCAGGAAGGACAGAATGATCGTCCCGACTGCATAGAGTGCGATCTTGGTATATTTTTTATCGTTAAATTGTTTCAAATTGAACATATTCCACCTTATCCCGATATTATCAGGGTCTGAGATTTCGTTCCTATTATAAATCCGAATTGACAAAAAAAATCAAGGCAGTGTCATGAGACCCCGCCCCGTTTCGGGAATGAGAGCGGCAGGAGCTGTCTTTGCCGGCCCGTTTCTTACCGATGATATAATTTAA
>CADBKS010000136.1:0-10207 GCA_902795255.1 uncultured Chloroflexota bacterium | reverse complement strand
AACAGCTGTTCCGGGATCAAAAATACAACAGCACAAACCGAAACAGCTGCCGTGCGCGGTCCGGCAAAGCTCCCCCCGGTCCCGCAGCGATGAAATTCCAATCAGCGAGAGGCGCCCCGAATGCATAAAAAGCTTCTGATGTTCTTTTTGATCCTAATGCTGCTGTTTTCCGGAATTCCAACAGCAGCCGGTTTTCAGATGTCCGAAGAGACTGATGCGGCTGCGGACCGCGCAGTCCCGTTTTTTGAAAACGGGATGGCCATGCCGATCCTGAATTATTCCGCCCCATCCGTCCCGAATGCCGAAAGTGAGATCCTGCGCTTTGTGGTTTACGTCGAGACAGACCATGATACCGATGGGGACGGCATGGCGGATCTGGTCAAAGTCTTTATGCAGGTTCCCCGGGCCGCGGCAGAAGGAAAATACAAAGCCGCCGTGATTTTTGACCCGACACCCTATGTTGCGGGCACGTATGACGATGGGGAAGGATATTCCGGTTATCCTTACGCTGAAAAAAGCTTCGATTACACTAAGCTTTATGAGCCCGGCAGCAAACGGGAGCCCGCAGGCACACTCACCACGTCTGAAGCCGCCGCGCAGGCGGATCCCAGCGGCTGGATCTACAAGGTCCCCGTGTCCGGGGAGGACGGGTATTACAACACCTCCAGATATGATTACTACCTGGTCCGGGGTTTCGCGGTCGCTGAAGCTGCCGGTCTCGGGACCTACGGCTCCGAAGGATATGAACTGTGCGGGCTGCCCCCCGAACGGGACGCGCAGAAAAATGTGATCGAATGGCTCACCGGCAGCCGTCCTGCCTACACAGACCGGCAAGGGAATATCGAAATAAAAGCGGAATGGTGCAATGGCAATGTCGCCATGACCGGACGCTCCTATGGCGGCACGCTTCCTTTTGAAGTTGCCGTGACAGGCGTCGAAGGGCTGAAGACCATCATCCCGGTCGCGGGTATTGCCAGCTGGTACGAATACACCAATTCGCAGGGGATCCCGCTGACGGATACGATCCATTACAATGATATTCTGGCCTCCATAAATGCCGGCGGACTATTTGAAGATGACGGCTGGCTTGTCCCCAGAGATGATTACGGTTCCGTACTATGGCAGATCGACAGGGATCAGCTGGAAGCCAACGGAAACTACGCCCCGATCTGGGAAGCGATGGATTATACCCGGGACTCCGGATCCATCAGCTGTTCCGCGCTGATCATTCAGGGGCTGAACGATTTCAACGTCCAGGCTAGGCAGGCCGTACTGATGTATCAGGCCTTCAAAAATGCCGGACAAAATGTGAAGCTCGTGTTTCACCAGAACGGGCATACGGATCTGTTCGGCACCATGACGGGCGGTCAGCTGTTTGATGAGCTCCTTAACCAGTGGCTCTCCCATTATCTTTACGGCGTCGAAAACGGATCCGAAAATTGGCCGGAAGTCACCGTCCAGAGCAATATCGACGGAACGTACAGCTTTTATGACGAATGGAAAGCCGGCCGCTTCCTTACCTCGGCGGCCGTGAACAGCTCCGGCCTTACGCAGATCCGGAACGGCGATCACAGTGATTTCTACAAGCGGTTCATTGCACCGAACGAGGAAAAGGAAGTATTTTATACGGGTATGGAAGAGCCTTATGCCGCCGTTTATCCGCTTGATGTCCCCGCGGGCACAACGATTTTCGGAGCTCCGGAAGTTCATGTGAAACTGCTCGCCAATGACCCGGAACAGGAGCGTCTGATGGTCACCGCTGTCCTTCTGGATACCGTGGAGGAGGGAAATGTCTTCAAAGCCTATCTGACCAGGAGCCGCATTAATGACCTCTTACCGGTCAAAACGATCGGCACTTACGATCCCGGCGGCGGACTCGCACCGCGGAACATCACCGAATTCGTCCCGTCGTCAACAGATGTCAGGATCTTTGCATACGGCTGGACCGATCTGCACAATCCGGGATCGGGATGCGATGCGTCTGAATACACGGAAGATTCGGAACTGGACGCGGGACGATTTTACGATTACACGATCTGCCTTTCCCAGAACGCCTACACAGTGGCAGAAGGGCACACACTGAAGCTGATGCTGATCGCCGAGGATCCGTACCGCACGAAAACAGACGATACCCAGTCAAAGACGAAATACTATTCAGCATCCGAAACCCCTGACCGGGAATATTCCTTTACCGTGGACAATGATTCGATCGAAGTGATCTTCCCGGTGAAATAACTGAAGAGGCACCCATCGTCTGATTCGCCGGTGCGGATGAATAAGCTCACGCGCCAGACGATAATATGCTAAAATTGAAGCATTACAGGGGCGGGAAGCGCGCGTGATCATGACGCGTTTACCGCTCCGGACTGCTGCTGTTTACATCATTTCAAGAAAGAATTCTTTTCCTCACGGACCGGCCATGAAAAAACATAAGACCCTCATCACCTTTATCGTCCTGATCCTGCTGCTGTGCGTTTTTGTCGGGATCACTTTATACACCAACATCCTTTCTTACATGAAAGTCACCTCTCAGGCGGAGCTGAAAATCAACGGGATGATCGAAACGCTGAACCATGTTCAGGACAATATCGACACGCTTGGGGCGGAATTCCGGGAACGGACCGAAAACACCATGGAAATGATGGTCACCGCACTGAGCCCGCTGATCCGCGGGGAAAACTATGACGAGCCCGCCGTTTTCGAAGACGGGGTCGTGGTGCGGGCCGAAAACGGTCAGATCGTCTATCCGGATGATTTTTCGGGGAGTTTCGAGCTTTTGAACGAAAACCCGGACCTGACGCAGCTGGAAAGCATGACCCTGACGACACTCATCAGCGAACCGGACAACACCCACCCCGTCCTGATCTCCGCAAAAAAGATCGGGGGAGACTTCTGGTACATCGACTGGTGGGAAATGGACGTTTACCAGTCTTCCGTCAATTACGAACAGCTGATCCGGGAGGCCGTGAAGACCTTTGAACAGTTATATGAAGCGAATCTGGTACTGATCGAGGAAAAAGACGGGGACACATCCATCCTTTATGCCTCCCCGGCGCTTGGGGCACCGGAAACGATCGGGGACCTGGGGATCACAAACGAAGATATCAGCGCCCAAAAAGCCGATCTGACGATCGGAAGAAAATCATACTCCGCCGCTTATGAAGACCTCAGGGCGTTTGACCGGTCCGCGAAAGCCATCATCCTGCTGAATCCGATCGAGAGCGACGGCTACATCCGCAGCTGCATCATGATCTCCGCCGGGTTCATCCTGTTATGCATGACCGGACTGATCCTCTGGGTCCACTGGGGCGAGATCTACAGCAGGGACCATGAACTGACAGAAATACAGCAAAAGCTCTGGCAGACCGCCCGTCTGCGCAAAACCGCTGCAGCGATCGGCCTCAACGGCGCGATCCTGCTGTTTATCCTCCTCATCGGCTATCAGCTGCTGGGGAATATCTCCCGTATTTCCCGATCCAATCAGGAAAGTCTGGACATTATTACCGCACGCCTGGAGAACAGCCGCCGGGAAGTCTCCACATCAAAACAGGAGGCAGAACAATGGGGCGTTTACTATTCCGGACGGATCGCGGACCTTTACAGCCGCGTGCCGGAATGCCGCACACGGGAATTTCTGCAGAAAGCCGCTGAGCTGACCGGCAGTGAATTCATCATGGTCTTTGACGGCAAGGGGAAAGAAATTCTGGCAAGCAGCAGGGCATCAGCCATATCATCGGCGAACCGGCAGCGGGAAAATTCTCCGGGAAAATGCTTCAGATGATCGGCTCCGGAATGGACCTCGGGGAGAAGGATTCATTCGGCGCGGTCCTTCTTGCTTTTGACACACAGAGGACCTGGGAACACGCGGGAACGAAAGAGATCCAGAACTATGTCAGCATGATCACCCCGAAGGAGAACCTGAGCCTTATCGTCAGTAAGGAAAGCGGAAAAGTCGTATATTCCAGCAACCCGGACCTGCCCGGCAAAGCCCCCGCGGATTTCGGGCTGAACGATACGGATCTGCTTCCGGTCTCACTGGAGGTCTTCGAACTTCCTGACGGGAAAAAATACGGCGCGTACAGCGAAGATGAGATCTACCGTTATTTCTATATGACGAACTCGGACGCGGTCCGGGGCGACGCGGTCAAATTTGCCGCATTTTCAGCCTGTTTCTATATTTTCACATGTCTGGTGATCAGCACCCTGCTGCTGGGAGCGGTCCGCCCGAATATCAACGCAAGCGCAGGACAGTTAAAGGATCTGCTGAAACAGAGACCGACCTTCAGCATGAACCAGGAGCTGATCGATTCTTTCCGCAGGCAGGAACGGGGGCCCCGCACCCTGAAAGAATGGTGGCAGGACATGACCCCGGGACAAAAAACCGGCCAGCTGATGAAACTGTCCGTCACCCTGATCCTGCTAGCGGTCATCATTTTCCTGCTGAACAGGGGAGAACTCGGCAGCAATTCCGTTTTCCATTTCGTTATGCGGGGCAGCTGGAAACGCGGTCTGAACGAACTTTCGGTCACGGCCATCATCTGCACGCTGGGCATTCTTTTCACCTTCCTTTTATTCAAAGACCTGCTGGTGCGCATCCTGAGTTCGCTACTCACCGCCAAAGGGAGGACGATTGTCGGCCTGATCTCAAGCCTTCTGCAGTATGTCGCGATCATCACGGCGATCTTTTTCTGCCTCTCTTATCTCGGCTTTGATACCGGGATCCTGGTCACCTCGGCATCGATCCTCACACTGGCGATCTCGCTCGGCTCCAAGGACCTGGTCGCGGATATCCTGTCCGGGATCTTCATTATTTTTGAAGATGATTTCCAGGTCGGAGATTTTATCGAGGTCAACGGTTTCAAAGGCAAGGTCATCGACATCGGGGTGCGCTCCACGAAGCTGAAGGATTCAAACAACGATATCAAGATCATCGACAATCAGAACGTAAAGAACATTCTCAATAAGTCAAAGGATCTTTCCCGTGTCAGCATTCAGCTGAAGCTCTCCAACACACAGCCTCTGGAAGAGATCGAAGCCATGCTGGAGCGGGAACTGCCCGGGATCCCCGAAAAGATCCCGCAGATCGTCAATGGTCCGTATTATTCCGGGATCACCGGCATCGGCTACCACACCGTGACGATCGTCATCGGGGCAGCGTGCCGGCAGAGCGATACCTATGCAGTCCAAACCCGTCTGAATCACATCCTGTATGATCTGTTCAGGGAAAACGATTTCAAACTGTAAAGCCTCCAGCGACCGGTGTCCGGCAGCCGGCCGCGGTGCCGATGCGCGGCGATCAGGATGACACAAAAACAGCTCCGCGCGGGTGTGCGAATACCCGTGCGGAGCTGTTTTTATCAAAACCGGGCCATGACGGCCACCCCGATCAGAACCCGAGCCCTGCCAGCCAGGCTTCCACGGACTGCCGAACAGGACCCTGTTTATTCTGACAGTCATTTCCGCGCACCGCCAGACCGGTCAGGATCTCGGAATTCGGGCAGGCTGCTGCCAGCTTTCGGTCAAATCCGGAGAGTCCGCTGCCTTCGTGCGTCGAAAACGACACCAGTCTTTTTCCGGAGAAATCGTTGTCTTCGAATAAAGTGTACATGATCATCGGCCAGTCGCCCCACCAAACCGGCGCACCGATAAAGATCGTATCGTACTGAGCCAGATCCGGCAGCGCTCCCGCATATTCGGGGCGGGCGTTCGTGTTCTGCTCCTGCCGGGCGATATCCGTGAGGGCATTATAGGTCATCGGATAATGATCATCGGCCGGGATCACTTCAAACAGATCCGCGTCAACGGTTTCCGAGATCATCTCCGCGACGATCGCGGTATTTCCTTTCTCGATCACACCGACAGTATACTGCTCCCCGGTCCGGGAGAAAAAGATCACGAGCTTATCGCGGACAGCTTCGCCTGCAGGATCTGCCCCGGCAGCTTCCTCCACAGGTGCCGCGTCCGGCAACTCCGCCATGGTCCAGCCGAACCCGCTGTTTTCCGGAGAGATGAACTATCTTGCCAACAGAATGCTTGCTCTCGGTGTGAAAGATATTCATCAGCCATTCCCGGAAGAAACCGTGACGCTGGACGGAAAAGATATCACGGCCCAGGTAAAAGAGGCATGGGATTTCCTTGCGGAACATGCTTTTGTAATGTGAGGGAAGAATGAAAAAGGCGATCTTATTTTTACTGGCACTGATATGCGTGACGTCCGCTTCGGTCTGCGGGGCACAGACCGCGGAATTTGATCTGCAGAAGGGCACCGTGATGCTCAACAGCGGCTATGAGATGCCCGTTCTCGGGATCGGCTGTTTCGCGCTCTCGGACCAGCAGGCGGAAAACTCTGTCTACTGGGCGCTGCGGGACGGCTACCGCCTGATCGATACAGCCCGTATTTACGGAAACGAAACGGGCGTCGGCCGGGCGATCCGCCGGGCGATCGACGAGGGCTTCGTGACCCGGGAAGAGATTTTCGTCACGACCAAGATGTGGACCTCCGATTTCGGGAACGGAGACGCGGCCGTGGAGGCTTCCCTGAACCGCCTTGGCCTGGACTATATCGACCTGATGATCCTCCACCACAGCCAGCCTTCGAACGACGTACAGGCCTACCAGGCGATGGAGCGGGCTGTTGCCGCCGGAAAGCTGCGCTCGATTGGGCTTTCCAATTTCTATGAACCGGCCGATTTTGACCGTCTGGTCAATGCCACGGAGATCAGACCCGCGGTCCTGCAGAATGAGACCCATCCATACCATCAGAGCAAAGAAATGCAGCAGCATATTGACCAATACGGCACCGTTCTGGAATCCTGGTTCCCGCTGGGCGGACGCGGCAACACACAGAAGCTCTTCAGCGACAGCACGATCAGCGCGATCGCCGCATCTCACGGAAAAACTTCCGCCCAGATCATCCTGCGCTGGCACCTGCAGGCGGGCAACATTGCCATTCCGGGATCTTCCAACGAAGCACATATTCAGGAAAACTTCGAGATCTTTGACTTTGAACTCTCAGACGAAGAAATGCGGCAGATGACGGTCCTGGACAAAAATCAGCGCTTCGCGGATTATTGATCCGGCGTCGTCCCGGGACCGGTCCGGGAAAAAGCAGAGGGTGAATACTTATGGTTCACCCTCCGTTTTTTAATGAGCATGCATACAAAAAGCAACGCTTTCCGGAAAAAGGTTACTTATGCAACCGAACGGGGAAAAATGCCCGTTGCTTTTTTCGGAAATATCCGTATACTATGAGAAGAAATAAAGAAACGGTAGTGACTTATCACACAGATGGGAGAAATAAAAATGGCAAAAACTTTGATCGCATATTTTTCACGGGCGGATGAGAACTATTTCGGCGGCTCCATGCGCTATATTGAAACCGGCAACACCGAAATCGCGGTGAACAAGATCCGCGTCCTGACCAATGCCGACGTTTTCAGGATCGAGATGAAAACACCGTACGCCAAAGATTATATGACCTGCATCGATGAGGCGAAGGATGACCTGCGGAAAAAGGCACGTCCGGAGCTGGTCTCCCTGCCGGAAAGCATCGAAGCGTACGATACGGTCATTCTGGCTTATCCGAATTACTGGGGAACGATGCCGATGGCTGTGTTCACCTTTCTGGAGGCCTTTGACTTCTCCGGAAAGACCATCCTCCCGCTGTGCACCAACGAGGGCAGCGGCATGGGCGTCAGCGAACGCGACATTCAGAAGACCTGCTCCGGTGCCCGCATCGCGAAGGGTCTCACGATCCGCGGCAGCAGCGTCGAAGGCTCCGGCCCGCAGATCGAAAAATGGCTGAAAGAAAACAAACTGATCTGAGATAAAGGGGAGAATATGGAAACAGTCAAACTGAACAACGGACTGGAGTGCCCTGTCATCGGGATCGGCACTTTTATGATCGCCCCGAAAGATGCGGAAAACAGTGTCCGCGAAGCACTGAAAATGGGGTATGCGCTCGTGGATACCGCCAACGCCTACGTCAACGAACGGGCCGTCGGCCGGGGGATCCGGGAAAGCGGCCTGAAGCGGGAAGACGTCTTTCTTTCCACCAAGCTGTGGCCGAGCGAATATGAGAATGAAAACGCGGTCGATCAGACGCTGGAACGTTTGGGTACGGACTATGTCGATCTGTTTTACATCCATCAGCCGGCCGGAAACTGGCTTGCCGGATACCGTCAGCTTGAAAAGGCTTATAAAGATGGCAAAGCCAAATCGATCGGCATCTCCAACTTCGAAGGGAAATACCTTGCCGAACTGGAAACCAAGTGGGAGATCGTACCGCAGTTCATGCAGGCGGAAGCCCACCCCTATTTCACACAGAAAGAGCTGCGCGGAACCCTTGACCGGTACGGTATCCGACTGATGGCATGGTACCCGCTCGGACATGGCGACAGCAGCCTCCTGAAGGAACCGGTTTTTGCGGAGCTCGGGAAGAAATACGCGAAAACACCCGCCCAGATCATCCTGCGCTGGCACACACAGATGGGCTTTGTCGTGATCCCCGGGAGCAAAAATACGGCCCACATCAAAGATAACCTCGACATTCTGGATTTCCGGCTCACCGATGCCGAAATGGCGGAGATCGCGAAACTGGACAAAAACACCCGGTATTACAACCGCACGGATGAAATGCTTGCGCAGTTCGCCGCCTGGCAGCCGGAATACGAGAAATGACTACCGGCAGCCGGCCGGAAAAGAATATGATCACAGACAGTCTGCCGCTTATGGCCGGCAGCTGTCTGAATTTCATAGTATGACGCGATATTGCGGAGAAAGCGGGAATTATGATTCTGAAGGGATATGAAGATCTGCGGGTCGTCCGGACGATCGAAAGCATCAAGAGCGCATTCGAAGGGCTGATCTGCGAAAAAGAATACGAAAAGATAACCGTAACAGAACTTTGCGGCCGGGCAAGGATCAACAAAAAGACCTTTTACCACTACTATGAGACCCTCGACGCCCTGCTGGCGGAAATACAGTCCGAGTACAGCTCCGCCTATTTGGAACTGGTCAAAGATTTTGTACTTCCGGACGAACTTGACAAGGTCAACCGGGTGTTTTTCGAATTCTCCGCATCAAAAGGCCTGGCCTATGAAAAGATCACCTGCAGCGGCAGCTACAACGCCGTCCGGCAGGAGATGACCGAACAGGTCATGCAGAGCACCTGGCAGAGATCCGAAAATTTCAAAAAACTGCAGCCTTATCAGCAGCACATGCTGATCAATTTCATCAACGTTTCGATCATCAGCCTCTACCGCCAGTGGGTCGCAGACGGCAAGCAGCTCCCGCTCGAAGACCTGATCCGCCTGTCCAACGCCCTGGTCTGCACCGGCACCGAAGGCTTCCTCTCCCGCATCCTGTAAGCCTCCGGCAAAGCGTGGAACCGTTCCCCTGTCCCAAACGTTAGCACCACCTTATAAGCAAAACCGCTGAACGCTCATTCATTCAGCGGTTTTCTTTCGTATTATCGTATCCAAACGGTTCAGCCCTTCACGGCTCCGGATGTCAAGCCCTGAACAAAATATTTCTGTAAAAACACATATAGCAGCAGTGCCGGAAGCGATGCGATCAGCGCGCCTCCCATCAGTTCATTCCATGCTACCCGGAATTCTCCGTTCAGTGAAGCAATTCCCACAGGAAGTGTATACATGGAAGGTGAAGTAGTCAGCCCCATCGCGAACAGGTAATGGTTCCAGGCAACCAGAAATCCGAACAAAGCGGTTGCCGCAATACCCGGCAGCGCAAGCGGGAAAATAACTTTGATCAGGACCTGGCCGCGGTTCGCCCCATCGATCATTGCAGCTTCATCGAGGTCCTTGGGAATCGAATCAATAAAGCTTCTCAACATATAAGTACAGAACGGAAGCGAGAAGGAAACATAAGCCAGAATCAACGAAAAATGCGTATTGATCAGCTTCAGTTTACTCATGAAAATGAAGTAAGGAAGCAGAAGCAGGATCGCAGGAACCATTTGTGTGAAAAGAAAAAGGAATTGGACGAACTTGTTTCCCCTAAATTTGAACCTTGAAAAACCATAGGCAGCAAAACTGGCAAAAACAGCACATACAGCGGTTGAGATTACGGAAACGATCACGGAGTTTTTGAACATGGTCCCGAAATCCCGGAATTTCCATACGTTGATATATCCTTCCCAGGTAAACTCCTGCGGCCAATAGGTTGGCGGCCACTGATAAGCTTCCGG
>CADBKS010000135.1 GCA_902795255.1 uncultured Chloroflexota bacterium | reverse complement strand
CCGATATCATTCCAGCCAAGGCCTTTTGCAGGGAGAACGACCACATCATCAGCCTTTGCCATCACGCCATAATCAATGGTCTGCGGAATGATCGTCGGCCAGATCTCCGCAAGCTTCTTTTCATAATCAGCAGTGTCTATCGCCGGATAAATCGCCATCAGTTTATCGTAAAGATCCGGCAGATCACGACGGATCTCATCCAGGATCCTGTCAGCCCGCCAGATAAACATTCCGCTGTTCCATGAGTAATTTCCGGCTTCCAGAAATTCTCTGGCTTTCTCTTCATTCGGTTTTTCCCTGAATCTGTTGACTTTATGGACCGGATTTCCGCCGACCGTTTCGATAAGTTCTCCTTCTTCGATATATCCCATCCCCGTAGCAGGATAAGTAGGCTCAATACCGAGTGTCACCAGATGGCCTTTTTCAGCCTCATAAAAGGCAGTTTCCAACAACCGGTTAAAATACGAAACATCCCGAATGTAATGATCTGCCGTCAGGATCCCCATTACCGCATTCGGGTCCCGGGCCAGCAGACGGATCGCAGCGATCCCGACTACGGAAGCAGTTCCTTTCGGCATTGGCTCCAGAATATAATCCTCATTCCGGATATCCTGAGTCTGAGCCTGAAGTTTTTCAGCCTGTTCCGCAGTGGTAACGACCATCATGTGATCCGGCCGGATCAGGCCGCGTATCCTGTCGATCGTGATTTGAAACATGCTTCGTTCCCCAACGATCTTCAGCATCTGCTTTGTCTGGCCCTTCCGTGACCAAGGCCAAAGACGGGTTCCCCCTCCTCCGGCCATAATCACAGCATAAAACCGGGCTTGTTCCTTATCAGATAACATCTTTTCTCCTAAAACAACGAATGCGTTTTCTGGTATGTCTGCGGAGCGGTTTCAACAACCATACCCTTCAACTCCAATAATACAATAGAAGACGAAATTTTGCTTAATGGCAGACCGATTTTCCGCACGATTTCATCAATATGCAGCGGTTCATTCGTGATCAGATCCAGGATCTGTTTTTCCTCCGGTGTGCTGAACGCTTCCTGAAGCGGCTTGCTCATTTTCTGCGGCTCACTGGCCTGCCAGGTCTGGAGAAAATCCAGAAGCTCCTGTTTCTCGTAAAAAGGACGGGCACCATCACGGATCAAGCGGTTCGCACCTCTTGACTGCACTGCATTGATGTTGCCTGGAACGACGAAGACTTCACGTCCCTGCTCTGCTGCGAACCTGGCGGTTATCAGTGAACCGGATTTTTCCCCGGCCTCGACAATGATCACGCCGCTGGACATTCCGGATATGATCCGATTCCGCTGCGGGAAATTCATCCGGTCAGGCCTTGTTCCCGGAGCATACTCGCTGATCACAGCGCCGTCCCTAATAATTTCTTTGGCAAGATTTCTGTGTTCCGGAGGGTAAATGTGGTCCACACCGCATCCAAGGACCGCATATGTCCGTCCATAAGAGGAAACTGCTGCCGAATGGGCAGCACCGTCAATACCACGCGCAAGCCCGCTGACAACCCCGATTCCATTTTCAGCAAGAAAACTGCCGAGCTCGGAGGCAACGCTCTGTCCGTAATTTGTCATTTTTCTGGTTCCCACGATCGCCATAAGCTTCATTCCGCGGGGAGGGAGGGAACCGACATAATAAAGTACTGCCGGCGGATTATCAATTTCTTTCAGCAGTGCCGGATATTCCGGTTCTGTCCTTATACAAACGGAAATATTTCTCGCAAGAATAGACTCAAGCAGTTCCAAAGGATCTGCAGTATTTCTGAATTCAAGGATAGCGTCTGCAATTTTTTCCGGAATTCCGCAATGGGTGAAATCAGCCCTGGAAGCTTTCCATGCTGTCTCAAGACTGCCAAACCGCTTTTGCAAAAGACCTGTCCGGACGGCACCGATCCCGCTGATATGGTTGAAAGCGACCCAAAAAGGTTTCTCTGAAGCGGAATTCATAACCATTCAGGAAAATCGATCCGAATCTGACGGGCTTTTATATCGATGTTATTGATGAACTGCGGAACGTCAGGAACCAGTTCTTCAGTTCCATCGTCTTTCCGGATCACATAGACATCATTTGCACCTGTCTCAAGGATCTCGGTAAGTGTACCGACATGTTCATTATTCATATTGACAGCTTCAAGGCCGATCAGTTCATGGAAATAGTATTCTCCGTCAGGCAGTTTTGGCAAATCAGATGCTTTTACATACAAATACTGATTTCGCAATTCGCCGGCGGATATTTCATCATCCATCTCAGCGAACCCTACCAAAAGATAGGGGGCTTTCTGTCTGACTCTGGAAACAGTAAGCTTCAGATGTTCCGGACCTGCATATACTATTTTTCCCCTGCGGATACGTTCAGGGAAATCCGTCATCGGGTCAAGAATGACATCGCCCCTGATGCCATGTGCCCGATGGATCTTACCGATACAAATAAATTCAGGCTCGCTGACCTGCAGCGAGCCCTGAATATTTGATTGATTGATATTACCTCGTTCTGCACCGGAAGTCATATTCATTTTATGCTTCAGGCTCCATTACGTCCAATGTCACCTGTCTTCCGTCTCTGGCAGAAGTGACACGAAGGAGGGTTCGGATCGCATTCGCCACGCGGCCGTTTTTCCCGATGATTCTCCCCATGTCTTCCTTTGCAACATGAAGTTCTAAGCGAACGCGTCCACCATTTCTTTCCTGAGAAACTTGCACGCTGCTTGGATCATCCACCAGTGAAAGTGCAATATATTCCACAAGGTCTTTAGCGTAATCAACTTTAGCGGAATTATTTCTCTGCACTGGTACACTCTTTCACTGATTTTATTTGCGGGAGGCCAGGCGGGTCTTCTTTTCGACAGGACGATTGGCGTAATATTCTTTCGCTTCCGCAAGAACTTTTTCGCAGTCTTCGCCAGCCTTAACGCGGGCAAAGCGTTCATCCAGACCGACAGATTTGAAGAGTTTCGCGACAGATTCGCTCGGCTGTGCGCCAACGGAAAGCCAATAATAAATGCGGTCTTCCTTCACATCAAAGGTGAAAGGTTCTGTGCGCGGATTATAGCTGCCGAGAATCTCCAGGAAACGACCATCGCGCGGGCTTTCTTTATCAGCTGCGACGAGACGAAAAGATGCCTGCTTCTTCAGACCTTGACGACGTAAACGAATTTTTACCATTCTAAGGTATCTCCTATTATATTATTTATCAGGTTGCCTGATGCCAAATTCACTGAGGGTTGCACTGAAGGGATGTGCCGGGTCTGAGTGAATTGGTCTTAGGCTCAGTGAAACAGACCGGAAAGACCCTTTCCGCCTGTCTTTTTAACGATCTTCATCATTTTCTGTGAGTCGCGGAATTGTTTCAGCAGCCTGTTGACTGCGGGCACATCCACGCCTGCACCGGCGGCGATCCTGCGTTTCCGGCTTGCATTCAGCACATCCGGATGTTTCCGCTCAAACGGAGTCATCGAACTCAGAATCGCTTCTGTTACTTTAATTGATTTTTCAGCTTCTTTCGGATCAACCTGACGGGCTGCCTTACCGAGATCCCCCGGGAGCATATCAAAAATCTTGCTCAGCGGGCCCATCTTCCTCATGCTTTTCAACTGATCGGAAAAATCCTCGAGCGTAAACTGCCCGGAGAACATTCTCTTCGTTTGCTTTTCAGCCTTCTCCGCATCAAAAGCTGCTTCCGCTTTTTCAATTAATCCAATAATATCACCCATTCCCAAAATACGGGAGGATAAACGTGACGGATCATAGGCTTCAATTGCATCAATACCTTCGCCGGTACCGATGAATTTGATCGGCACGCCGGTCACACTCCGAATCGATATCGCCGCACCGCCGCGGGAATCGCCGTCCATTTTAGAAAGGACAAGACCGGTGATATTTACATTATCGCGGAAACCTTCAGCAACATTCAGCGCTTCCTGACCGATCATCGAGTCAACGACCAGAAGGATCTCATTGATCGGAATATTCCGCTGAATCGCCTGCAATTCGTCCATCAACGCCTGATCCAGCTGGGAACGGCCTGCCGTATCAACGATCATTACGCTGAAGCCGCCTTTTCTGGCATAATCGTAAGCCTGTTTCGCCAATTCAGGCGGCATTACGCCGGGTTTATGGAAGACTTCAACATTAATCTTTTGGCCGAGTGTCTGAAGCTGTTTTACGGCAGCAGGACGATACGGATCTGCTGCGACCAGCAGAACTCTTTCGCCCTGGCTGCGGAGCATATTCGCGACTTTAGCAGAATGGGTCGTTTTACCGGAACCCTGAAGCCCGACAAACATGATCACCCGCGGTTTTTCACCGATGAGGTTTAATTTTTCCGGTTCGCCAAGCGTTTTCTTGAGCTCTTCATTTACGATTTTAATGACCATCTGTCCGGGATTCAGTGCTTCGGAAACTTCAGTCCCGATTGCGCGTTCCCTTACATCGGCAATGAATTTCTTGACGACCGAATAATGGACATCGGCCTCAAGAAGCGCGATCCGAACTTCCCGCATCGCAGTATCAACATCTGCCGCAGACAGTTTTCCTTTGCGCTTCAGTGAAGAAAAAATTTTATCAAATCGTTCTGCAAGACTCTCAAACATAATCTGTTCCTTATCGGGTCACAACCCAAAAAACCTTTAGAATTTTACACATTTTCGTGAATTGTGTAAACCCTTTTCTTAAAGAAATGTGACCTTTCCGTACCTTTTCCGTACCTTTTTATTTTTTCTCTCATAATAAACCGCAAACACACCATTGCTGCAATAACAGCACGCTTTGTTCTTTTCATGACAATCGGAAGGGCGTGATTCGCGTGGCGCTGCCCGAATGTTTGTGCGTTTGCATAAGCCACAGGCAGCACCCGGTTTTATTAACCGGTGCTGATCAGGCAGGTCTGCCGGAAGTCTTATACCCGTTCCTTATAGACCGGGCTTTCCCCGAATTTATTCGAAGCAGGAGCTTCATTCCCGGTTAATGTTCCTGAGACAGCACAATTTATGTACCCAAGCTCTTAATGAGATTTACCTAAAAATAATGGTGGATGTCTTTTTCAATAATAAGGCATTGCTGACAGCAACAGCATTTCAGCATATAAACCGGTTTTCCTGATGCGGTTCAGCAGTTGAACTCACTCACATATGATAGCTTTGTCCGCTATCAATAATAAAGAGGATGATCTCCGCAAACGCGCGTATTTTTGATTATAATTCTTCAAAAAGGCAGAAAACTATAAAGAACAGGTAAAGCATGGAAAACAAACTCACCCTTGAAATCAAAATTCAGCCGAGCGAAATCGATTATGCGGAGAAACTCGGGTATCCGGATATTTTTGACCTGTTTCAGAATATTGCGACTGAACAATCCAGGCTTTTCCATTACGACGCAAGCGTTATGACACCCAAAGGTCTGTTCTGGGTCACATCCAAAAGCAAAGTACGCATCTTCCGGCGTCCGCTGGTGAACGAGTCTGTTTCACTGAGCACCTGGCCTGAAAAACCCGACAGGATCCGGGGACGCAGAAATTATACGGTCAAAAAAGGCGGTGAATTATTGATCGAGGGTACAACAGAATGGGCAATCATCGACCGCAATACAAACCGGCTCTACATGCTGGAAAAACTGTATGATCCGGATTTTGAATTCTGCCAGGAAAGCGTATTGCCGGAACCTTTTTATCGCTTCAGCGGAGATTTCAGCGGGGAACCATTTGCTGAATATACGGTACGCTCAATCGATATTGATTTTGAAGGGCATATGAACAACGTTGCATATGTCAGTGCACTGATCGGTCTGTTCAAACGTTCAGAGCTTGAACAAATGAACCCGAAAGAAATAGATCTGTACTACAAAGTTTCATGTTATGAAGGTGACAAACTCTTCTGGTTCAAACGGCAGACGGATGATGGCACCGAATTCTGCGCTAAACTTGAAAACGGGACTGAAATTTTTTATGCGAAATTCGTTTACGGATGCAATTAGCTGGTTTTACCTGTAATAAAAACATAGCAGGATCAGAAGCCTATCCTGAAATACATCAGCTTATGCCCCGCGAATTCGGAGCCGTCTGATCAAAAAAAAGCCATTGTCAAAAAATACAGTTGAACAGATCCCAACTCACAATGAACACGGGGCCACACTCTCAGAGAATCCGGGAATATAACATCTGCGGCAGGTGAAATTATGAAAATAAAAAAAATCGTTTGGAGTTTATTCTGGGTAATCGCAGCAGGGATCGGCGCTTATGCGCTGTGGAAAGTCTTTCAGTTTCCGTCCGAAGCAAGAAACGCTTTCTGGATGGGCATGTCTAAACAGAAGCTCATCATGTGCGGTGCAATGGCGCTCATGATCCTTTTCTGTCTGACTGCTGCAATTATCGCAATGGTAAAAAAAGATCTGAATATCTTTTCCTCAGGGCTGGCAGCCGGAACGATCAGCTATTTCATCATCTTTTTGCTCATAATTGGGAAGATTTTCCTGACGCCTCCGATTGGGAAAACTGCATTGGAACGATCCTTGCTAGAGCGCCTGCTGCCCCTTTCGTATTGGGGTTTCGCATTTTCGGTCCTTTCAGTCATCATTCTTATCATACAGAAAGCAGCGATGCTTTGGCATCATCAGACGTCTTCCGTCCCTGCTATCATATGGGGTCTAACTGCATTTTTACTGATGGCCGGCTCTATTTATTATGCGCTGCGTACCGGAACGGGTATTGATCCCATATCGGGAACCTTTTACAGGCAGGGAGTATCGCTTCTTGAAGGACACCTGATCCTGCCAATGCTTTTTCTGTATCCGCTGATGCCGCTGTTCGTGCTGGCAGAAAATGGGGACAGATCTCACAAAACATCCGGAAAGATCCTGTGTATTCTTGCCTGCGCCGGATTATGGGCCGCAGCAGTCTACTTTTGGCAAACTGCACCATTTGAAGGCCGCAGCTATTTTGTTCCTGCTCTCCGGCTTCCCAACAACAATTTCTACCCCTCATCAGATGCGGAACACTATGATCTTCTGGCACAGAGCATCCTGCTGGGGAATGGTTTCCGAAACGGGCTGACCGTTGTCCGTCCGTTATATGCAGCATTTCTTGCCCTGCTCCACTGGATATTTGGCAATGATTACATGCAGCTTACAAACGGGCAAATCCTTGTTCTTGCGTTGATTCCGGTCATCATTTTCATGATAGGGAAATATCTGCGCCATACATCTTCCGGATTGCTGGCAGCTGTATGGATCATATGGCGCGAAATCTACTCGATCCGTATCACCCATCTCGTCCAGGTATCAAATTCCCGTCTGCTGATGTCTGATCTGCCGACGATGCTTCTTGTACTTGCGGCGGTATTGGCCGCCGTTGTATGGTACCGTTCTGACAAAAAAGCTGTAAACGCTTTACTTTGCGGCGGGATCATCGGCGCATCAATGCTGCTTCGCACGCAGTGCTTTGTTATCATACCTGCTGTCTGGCTTCTTTTCTTCTGTTCCGGGAAAAAGGCTTCCGTCATATGGCGTTCTTTCATTCTGAGTATGATCGGCATTATTCTGGTTTTCGCCCCATGGACCGTTTGGATGAGGATCCACCCGAATACTACTGCATATAATGCCGTTTCAGAGGACCAATACCTTGTCAGTCTTTACCGGAAAGCAGTCGGTGAAAATGATTCCTCTTCCGGGCTGAAAGACATTCTGCGTTCACATCCCAAAGAATTAATTCAGTCTGTGAGCGCTCATTTCCTCAACAATGAATTGTCCTCCGTGCTCATACTGCCTGTACGAATCGATCCTCCGGAAGAAGCAGGACAATTATTATACGAAGACGATCTTTTCTGGTATCGG
>CADBKS010000134.1 GCA_902795255.1 uncultured Chloroflexota bacterium | reverse complement strand
CCCGTTGCCCCCGGCACCCCAAGTTTATTGAGCCTGAGACGCCACATTTATTTATGCATCCGCGGCTCATAATAAGACTCACCCGCAATTAGCGGCGGGGACCTGTTTATTCGTGATCGAAGATCGCCTTCTTTTCGAGCAGGTGACCGTAGCGTTCTTTCCATTCATGGTGCCAGACGCAGCCGTCATAGGCATCCAGCGCTTCCCGGTCCATATCGATCTCGATCATCAGGTCAAAACGGTTCTCACGGTCGACCACATTCGGCATCACCCGGACTCCGCGGATCCCGGGGATCTCCGTCGTATGCTCAAACAATTCCCGGATCTCCGGGATCAGTTCCGCTTTCCGTTCTTTTGTGATCTCCGGCTTGTACTTGACAAGGATATCGTGCTTCATACAAAGGCTCCTTATTTCCCGATCAGATCACCGATCCACCTGGCAAAGACATCGAACAGCTCCTGTTTGTTCGGCTCATTGTGGAGCTCATGGTAACCGCCCTCAAAGCGTTTATACGTCACATTCCCTTTGGCATGGAGCGCGAAATTCTCGGCAGCCACCGGATCCACCAGCTGATCCTTACTTCCCTGGGCGACCAGCAGCGGCACCGGATACTCCCGGTCCCAGGCAGCCACACGGTCACCGCTGTCCATCAGGTCCAGCCCGAGCGTCACGGAAACCTTATCGTGGACCAGCGGGTCGGCCTGATATTTCTCAACGACCGAACGGTCATGGGAGATACCGTCCGCCGGGAGTCCGTTGGAAACGGTCAGGTTCGGGGCGATCTTTTTCAGAACGCGCAGCATCCGGACGACCCCCGGCTTCATCGGGTTGGCCATCCCGACCGCCGGGCTGGTAGCAATGATCCCCTTCAGCCCTTCGGAATACGACAGCCCGTAGGAAAGGACAACGCCGCCGCCCATACTGTGTCCGTACAGGATCACCGGGATCTCCGGCATCTGCTCCAGGAGCTGCGCCTTGATCGTATTGATGATCTCATAGGCATCCGCGTAAGACATGCAGCCGCGCTTTCCGTCGCTTTTGCCATGCCCGATATGGTCGAAACCGTAAACCGCACAGCCAATCCCCGTCAGAAATTCACACACGTGTTCATAGCGCTCGCAGTATTCACCGATCCCGTGGACCAGGATGATATTCGCCCGGGGTGTCCCGTCGAGCAGCCAGGTTTTTGTAAAGATATGCCTGCCGGCATGATCCGTCATTGTTCCGTTCTTTGTTTTCATGTTCCCTCCAGATGAGGTAAGTATAGCAAAATTCGGAAAAAACGTCCATAGCCCGCAAAGCCGCGGATCTTATCCATACACCGCGCCATGCAGGCCCGGAGCTTCCCCGCATCCGGAGACAATGCCGGCCGGCGTGACTGCTGTGCTGTTTGTCCAGTAACCTAACATATAGGTATGATCGCCGCGCACACCCGAATCGAACTGCCGCACCGTTACATTCATCGGACTGTTTCCCTGACTGTGTGTGAACACCGGAACAATCGACGTCCTCGAATGCTGCGACGCCACGTAATCCTTCAGGATCCCGACCGCCACATAGGTACCATTCGACACCTGGGAGGCCGTGAACGCCCCGGAGATCCCAACCCCGCAAAGCTCAAATTCTGCCGCAGCGTCCGGCACCAATACGCGCACCGACGCCGCGCCCGCCCCGTAATAAGGCAGCCATTCTTCCGCAGAAGCGACAGAGGAGCTTCCCGCCGCCGTGTCCACCTGCGCAAGGATCGGACGCCGCACCCGGTTATACTCATTCCAGATCAGCCGCGCCGCGGCCGAATCGATCGTATATCCGTTTGCATGCGTCGCGATCGTTCCGACATATCGCTGCTCCTGATTATTCGTAAGCACCTTGATTCCGTCCAGCAGACCGATTGAAATATCCCGCGTCGTGACCGACCGCCACGGGACCGCCGTCATCTCAAGGCCGTACCGCGTCGCCCTGATAAACATATCATGCGGGACGTCATACCGAGTCAGCAGGGACAGCATATACTGTATTCGGGAACTGAACGTGAAAACCTCCCAGGTATTCCCGACCCACAGCCCGATCTTATTCCCGTGATAAGGAACGAAATAAACCCCGCTCGAACTGTTGATATCCGATTCCGGCACCGCCGAGCCGGCCGAAGCGGACAAACGCCCGCAGCATACCGAAGGATCCAGCCCGGCCAGCATGGCTTCATATTCCGCGCAATTCCGCACCGTCCCCGGGATGATCCCTGCACCGTCCCACAAAAACGTCCCGATCATCCGCGCCCCGGCCGGCACCGCTGCCCCGGCCGTCAGCGTGAAACTTCCGTCATCGGCCGGCACGGCCGAAACATAGATCCGCCCGCGCCATACCGTATCGGTCGCTGTATATATGTACACCAGATCCGATGTCACCGCATAGATTTTCCCGCCGATCACCAGCGCGCAGGGATCGTCTTCCGACGCCGACAGCGTTATAGACGTCAAGCTGGTCCGGCTCAACCGGACGTTCCCCATCCCGGCCAAAAGCAGCTGCAGCAGCGTCCCGGAACTCTCCGGATCATTCCCCAGACATAAAGCGTCCATCCGCAAATTGTTATACTGTGCGGCCTCGGTCGCGTCACCGACCGAAACCGAATGAGACAAAGGATAAGTCATATTCCCCCAATAATCAGAGTAAATAAATAAGTTTATTTAATTTATCTCCACACCGCCGTATTCCATTTTGAATACACCACCAGCATATTCTCCGGCAGCCACATATCCGCCTGCCCCGGTCCGATCGGTGTGTCCTTCATATCCAGCGTCGTTAAATTGATCTCGATCGTATGCGCGTCCTGATAGATCGTATCAATAATGGCGTGTTCATCACTGTAAAGGCCAGTGATCAGGCCCGTCGGCGTGTACAGCGTTATATTTGTCGTTTCCTGCAGAATGTCATGCACCATCTGCCGGACCTGCCACGGCTGATAAGGGTACCACCCGCCATCCGGACAGAGCACTTCATCCGTTGTCAGCACCGTGAACCACAAATGCCGGACCTTTTTCGGCTCCTTACCTTCCGCCAGTTCTTCTTCCGTCGGCCAGTAGGTTTCAAAATGGATCCGCACCCGCGGCCCGATCGGGTCCGACGGGATCCTGTAACAAACAAGCGGTACCGGCTCATGTTTGTAATGCGCCAATATCACGTCGCAATTTTCACCCGGCACCCATTCGTACGCGCTCATGGCCGCTCCCGGACATCATGGATGATCCCGCCCTCCGTCATTCCGGGCATCGCGATATCATCCGCAAAAACATGGATCTCACAAGCCGGATCGATCTCTCTGCGCACCAGTGCCGCCCGGGCCAGTACATGCCGCAGGACCGTCTCCGTCAGGTAAAGGAGCATCTGCTGGCGCTGCCGGAAATTTCTGCAGGCGGAATCCTCCATCCCGCCGTTCTCGGCTTTGGAAGTTCCGGCCGTCTCAGCCAGAAAACTGACCGGGATCCCCACCCCCGCGGCGATCAGTTTTTTGACCGCAAAGCCGTCTTCATTGGCATCCGAGCTGTCCAGGTTCGGCTGGAGCACCGTCCATTCCTCATCCACACCGGTCACGAGGATCATTCCCGGCTGCGGAGGGAGCCGGTTCAGCTGTGACTGCCGCATCAGGCGTTCGGACTCACTGCCCCGGCTTTTCCGGACATTGTAAATAAAACAGTTGCGGTAATGATTCAGGCGCATCCGGTCATCCACCCAGCGGCGGTAATATTCCAGATAAGGCAGGATCGGCGCCAGGTCCGGCTCCCCCCACTGGCCGCCGACGGGGCGGTTGACCGTAAAATGGAGCATCCGCTCACCGCTGTCCGGTTCGATCAGGGAAGCAGCCGGGACCAGCCTTTCTTCCGGAATACGGGCCGGAACAGGAGCGGCCCTCTCTCGGAACCGGAAAAACAGCGGCTGTTCAATATCGTTCTCCCGCGGGATGATCTCTTCGATCTGCCCTGCCGGAACTGCCCGGACATAACTCATACCCGACGCGTCCGAGGAGAACAGGATAAAAAGGTTCCCCGTCCGGCAAAGCTCATCGCTCCATTCCGGGATCCGCGCGTCCATGCGGTTCAGCGGATGGTCCCAAAATGAACGGATCAGATGATCCGATTGCGGATCATCCGCGCTGACCCGGAATCCGCGTCCGACACTGAACTGGGTCGTCAGCGAAACGATCCGCCTGGCCAGCGGATCTTCCCTCCAGACATACAGGCTCTGCTCGATCACATTGCAGAAGCCCGCATACGGCCTGTCCCGCAGTCCCGATATCTCCGCTCCCGGGTAAAAAAGGGAGTCCCGCGGATCACCGCCATCAAAGGCATCTCCCATGCGGCGGAACACCCCGCGCACACGCTTCAGAAAATCATTCGCCTTTTTCACAAAAATCCTTTCCCTGATAACGGACCGCGACCCAGCGGTTCGTACCGATCTTCAGCCACACTGTTTCGGAAGTAACCTCCCCGCTGACCACGGTCCCCTGCCGCAGGCTGTCCACGATCGCGTATTCTGTCCCCGGACCGGAACGGACATACAGTTCCGGCACGGACACCCTGCACGCCCCCGCCGGAAGGGCCTCTGCCGGGAACAGCAGTTCTTCCGGGTCGACCGGAACGCCCAGCCTGCGGACTTCAAAATGCAGGTGCGCGCCGGTCGAATTTCCGGAGTTTCCGCTGCGCCCGATTTCCTGTCCTTCCCGGACCGTCATCCCGATGCTGACACTGACGGATGAGAGATGGGCATAGACCGTCTGCAGCCCGCCTTCGTGCTCCAGCACGACATGCGAACCGTACCCCGTTGCGAGATGCGCGGTCCGCAGTACCTTCCCGTCCAGCGCAGCCAGCACCGGCGTCCCGTAATACAACGCGTAATCGATCCCCTTATGTCCGGAGAGATCTGTGATCTTCTCCCCGAATCGCTGGGTGACCGGAAATTTTCCTTCAAAAGGGATCCTCATAAATCCTCCTATCCCCGAATCACAAAAGATTTCAGGAGCGCCAGCAGCGACATCGCCGTGCTGCCCCCGTTTGAGACCGAACTCCAGAAGCGGAACTGCGTCACCCCCGCCGTGACATCGCGCAGCCGGTTCTCGTGATCCTCACAGATCTTCTCGATCGCCGCCAGCCGCCTTTCACTGAGTTCCCGGGTATGCTGCAGCTCCGCGCGCATCAGCTTTACCTCCCCGCGGATCGATTCCAGCAGGGTCCTGCATTCATCCATATTTTCCTGAGGCATATCTGCTCCTTTCGCTGTTTGTTCTATTATCTGTTCTAAATTAAAGTTTACGCAGACATCCGAAAAAGAAAACCGGCAACATTGCCCGTTGACATTTTGAAAAAATATGGTAAAAGGTCAGACTGATGGTCCGCTGCGGATATCCGCGGCCTGCCGCAGCGCTCTGTCCGCAGGCTGCATTTACGGCCGCAGCCGCGCAGCCGCAGCCGCAGCCGCAAAACTGCCGGAATATGCTCACGTCTTTTAAAAACCCCATTGACAAGAAATGGCCCGAACGGTAAAATAGAGGCCGTTCGGTATTTTGCTGAACGATTTGCAGACACGGGAGGGGGTGAGAAAAATGACAAGCGTAGTTTTGAGACCCAATGAAAGCCAGGATCAACTGCTGAAGCGTTTCCGCAAGAAGGTCGTCAAGAGTGGCGTCCTCAGCACTGTCCGCCGAAAGCGTTGGTTCGTCTCCCAGAGCGAGACCGATCGTGTAGAACGCAAGAAGACACTGCGGCGTTTGCGCCGACACTCAACAGGCCGTGCTGAGTAATTTGTTGCTCACTCGTCCATTGCAGGAGCTAAGAAAAGATGGCTAAGGAAGAAGATAGTAAAATTAGTGTAGAAGGCACGATCGTAGAGGCGCTGCCGGGTACACAGTTTCGTGTCCGTTTAGACAACGGTCATGAAGTATTGGCTTA
This sequence comes from uncultured Chloroflexota bacterium, assembly GCA_902795255.1. The sequence continues at coordinate 1,897 of CADBKS010000134.1, read as the reverse complement.
TCTTTCCGGAAGAATGAGAAAATTCTACATCCGCATCCTCCTGGGCGACCGCGTCCGAATTGAGATGTCACCTTATGATCTCACACGCGGACGCATCGTTTACCGTCAGCGGAAACCCAGCGAAGGCGGCGGGATCGACGAATTTATCCAGTAAAAAACAAAAAACGGAGCAGTTTGCTCCGTTTTTTGTTTGGCAGGTCCGGCAATCCTTTCGGTTCAGCCGTGCTTTCTGTCAAAAAAGCGCCCGAAGGCGCCTTTTTTATTATTGAACCTGAGCCGGAGGCTCGTCATAAGCAATATCCACCATGCCGTGCAGGATGATCTCCAGGGCCATCGTATGGCTGCAGCGGCCGTGTGATTTGTAGAATTCACAGTCACAGCCCCATTTGCCATGGTCATACGTTACAACATGACCGTTGTTTTTTCCGTTCATCGTCACCTGAAAAGTATCAAACTGAAAACGCTCGCGCTCAGCGGCATAGTATTTTGCTTTTTCAAGCTTGCTTACCATTGCGTAATCCATAAGTCCTGTCCTCTCTTCAATCAATAATCTGATCTGCAGTTTTTCAGCACTCCATTACAACAATCATACGGGATAACGGAAGATCCGTCAACTGCTTTTTGTCAGATGAATTTCAAATATCATCACTTTTTTTGATGATCCTGCAAAATAAATCAGGACAACCGGCTGAGCCGGTGGTTTGCTCTGCGCCTGTAAGGCACTGTTGCCTGAGTGCGCTTGCAAGCGCATATCAGAGATCATTTTGTGATGCACCTGGCCATCGGGAGTGAGCAACCTGCACCGTAAGGGGTGGGCTGCACCCACACCTTTCATGATGCGGTGCAGGAGCTGCGCTGCAAGGCGCGGCCCGTTTGCTCGTGTGTTTGCATAAGTTACCTGCCGCGCCCGGTTTATTTAGCCGGGGCCGATCGGGCTGGCCTTGCGGCAGCCCAACACCTGCTCCGTACAGGGTGGGCTGCCGCCCACACCCTTCTTGATGCGGTGCAGGAGCTTCGCTGTAAGGTACGGGCTTCGCCCGATTTTTATGCGGAGCAGGAGCTTCGCCCCCTTTTTTGTCAGCTTCAATAGACTTGTATTACCGATATGATTTTCAGACTAACCAACATACTGTGATGCAGTTGGCTTTCAACTAAAGCTCTTCGGCTCCACCTGCTTAACAGGTGGTTTTTCTACCATGAAATAAAAAAAGCGCCGAAGCGCTTTTCCATCTTATGATTCCGCAGCACTCAGCTGAAGATCATATCCTTCGCGCGGAACACGCGGGACCGGAACTGGTTGTCCGTCTTCAGCAGAGATGAGACCTTTTCGCAGGCATGGATCACCGTCGTATGATCCCGGCCGCCCATGGCGAGACCGATCTGAGGAAGGGAAACGTTGGCTTCCTCGCGCATCAGATACATGATCACCTGACGGGTCAGCGCGACGTCTTTTGTGCGGTCGCGGCTCATGACTTTTTCAACAGGGACACCGAACACATCGGATACCGACTCGATGATCTCGTCAGCAGAGGTGCTGTGTTTCGGAGAGCTCATATCCGTCAGCGACATCCGGACCAGTTCGCGGTCAAGGCTGTGGCCGCAGAGGTCGGCAACGGCAAGCACGCGGTTGAGCGCGCCTTCCAGTTCGCGGATATTGGAGGTCACCTGCTGGGCGATCTGTTCAAGGACTTCCATCGGGACATGTTTTCCGGCCCGCTGCACCTTTGCGGAAAGGATCGCGATCCGGGTCTCAAGATCCGCAGGCTGGATATCCACGGTCAGACCCCATTCGAAGCGGGAACGCATCCGTTCATCAAGCGTCGCCATCGCCTTGGGGGCGCGGTCGGAGGTGATAACGATCTGTTTGTTCATCTCATAGAGCTTGTTGAAGGTATGG
>CADBKS010000133.1 GCA_902795255.1 uncultured Chloroflexota bacterium | reverse complement strand
CACGTCCTTCCGCCCGGTCAGGGCAGCGGTGGCCGCCAGCCGCAGCCGGTCGATCTCTTCGTTGGTGTCCGTGTCCTGTATCTATGGCCTCGGGGATCCGGAACTGTACGGGAAGATGATCATCACTCTGAAGACCGGTGAGATCACCCGCCGCAACGCCCTGCTCCGCAATCTGCTGGAGAGCCATTATGAGCGGCATGACATGGATTTCAAGCCCGGTTCTTTCCGGGTCCGCGGGGATACGCTGGATATTTATCCTGCCTATGATGAAAACACCGCCTACCGGATCTCGTTTTTTGATGACGAGATCGAACGCATCACGGCGGTCAACCCGCTGACGGGCGAGTTCCTTGAGACGCTGGATACGGTCGATATCTTCCCCGCCAAACATTACCTGACCGACGAGGCCCGGCTGAAGAAATCCCTGACCGATATCGAGGAGGAGCTGGCGGAACGGATCGCCTTCTTCAAGTCGAAGGAAATGTACCTTGAGGCACAGCGCATCGAACAGCGGACCAATTTTGACCTGGAGATGATTCGGGAGACGGGGTACTGCTCGGGGATCGAGAACTATTCCCGCCATCTTGACCAGCGGCCGGCCGGTTCCCATCCCTGGACGCTGATGGATTTTCTGCCGACGGACTATCTGCTCTTTATCGATGAATCGCATATGACGATCCCGCAGATCCGCGGGATGCACCACGGGGATTTCAACCGCAAGAATACGCTGATCGAATACGGTTTCCGTCTGCCCTCCGCGCTGGATAACCGCCCGCTGACCTTCGAGGAATTTGAAGAGGTGATGGGGCAGACGATCTATACATCCGCCACACCCGGTCCGTATGAGATGCAGCATGCCGAACATGTGGCCGAACAGATCATCCGCCCGACCGGTCTGGTCGATCCGGAGGTCGAAGTCCGCCCGATCAAAGGACAGATCGATGACCTGATCTCCGAGATCCGCAAGCGGACGGCGATCCATCAGCGGGTGCTGGTGACGACGCTCACGAAACGCATGGCGGAGGACCTCACCGATTACCTCAAGGATAACGACATCAAGGTGCAGTATCTGCATTCGGAGGTCGACACGCTGGAGCGCATCAGCATCCTGCGGGACATGCGTGCCGGTGTTTATGACGTGATCGTGGGCATCAACCTGCTGCGTGAGGGGCTGGACCTGCCGGAAGTTTCCCTGGTGGCGATCATTGACGCGGACAAGGAAGGTTTCCTGCGCTCCGGCGTTTCGCTGATCCAGACGATCGGGCGCGCAGCCCGAAACGCGGACGGGAAGGTCATCATGTATGCGGACAACATGACGGATTCGATGAAATACGCCATCGACGAGACCAACCGCCGCCGAGCGAAGCAGATGGCTTACAACAAAGAGCACAACATCAAGCCGATGACGATCCAGAAGGCGATCTATGACCTGTCCGAACGCCTGACGACTTCCACCGCGGTCTCCGACGCGAAGGAAGACTTCCGCGAGACGAAGAAGCGGCTGCCGAAGAATGAACTGAAGCACGCGCTTGCCCAGCTGGAGCGGGAGATGAAAGAAGCCGCGAAGAACCTGGAGTTCGAAAAGGCGGCCGAGCTCCGCGACCAGGTCTACGAGATGCGCGGGCTCCTGGCGGATCTGGAGGATGTCCCGCCGTGGAAGCGCGCCCGGATGCTCGCGGGCGAGATCGAGTAGCCGCGGAACCGGGATGCCGGGGATTGTCCCAAACGTGCCCGGCATCCATACACCAATCGGCACAGATCCTGCAGTTTTTGAAAAGGTATCCCAGTTATATCGGGACAAGGATCATTATGAACTGCGGATATAGGAATGATTTTGTCTCTGGGGCACATTAACCGGGGGGTGCCGGGGCCGACGGGTGAGCGAAGCTCAGCCCGATCGGCCCCGGCTGAACAAACCGGGCGCGGCAAGTGGTTTATGCAAACACACGAGCGATCGGGCCGCGCCTTGCGAAGCACTCACATAACAAAGTGGGCTTTTATAGTGGTATACTGTCGGTATCGGCAAAAAAAAGGGAGGGAAAAAAGATATGTTTTCTTCAATGGGTTTGATTTCTTCGATCATTATCGGTGCCCTGGTTGGCTGGGCTGCCGGCAAGATCATGAAAAGCAGCCGGGGTTTGCTCGGCAATATCATCCTGGGGTGGGTCGGATCCATCCTGGGCGGCTTTATCGCCAACTGGCTCAATATCTCCAGCGGCAGTCTGGCAGGCAATATCCTGCTTTCCGTCGTCGGGGCCTGTCTGATCCTGCTGGTATTCGGAAGATCCAACCGGTAAAAAGCCGGAACGGATATCTGAAATAAAAAACAGCCCGCTGGAAAGCGGGCTGTTTTGTGTTTTGATCCGAAACGCTTATTTCTCGATCGCTGCCAGGATCTTCCCGGTCAGTTCGTCGAGAGAGACGCGTTCCTGCTGCATGCTGTCGCGTTCGCGGACGGTGACGGTGTTGTCTTCCAGCGTCTGATAGTCGACAGTGATGCAGAACGGGGTGCCGATCTCATCCTGATAGAAATAGCGTTTGCCGATGTTGCCGCGGTCATCCCAGACGACACCCATCTTCGCGGCCAGCATGTCATATACGCCGCGGGCCTTTTCGATGATCTCGGGCTTGTTCTTGACCAGCGGGAACACGGCGGCTTTGTACGGAGCGAGGTTCGGCTTGAAGCGCATGACGGTGCGTTTGTTCTCAACATCTTCCCAGTAGGCATCGCAGAGCGCCATCAGCAGCAGACGGTTGACGCCGACCGCCGGTTCGATGACGTGCGGGACGAACTTGTGCTGGTGATCCTGCGGGTCCTGGTAGGAAAGATCCTTGCCGGAGTGGTCGATGTGCTGCTGCAGGTCGTAGTTGGTCCGGTAGGCGATGCCCCACAGTTCCTTGAAGCCGAACGGGAATTCATATTCAAGGTCATAGGTGTCCTTCGAGTAGAAGGAGCGTTCCTGGTCGGAGTGGCGGCGCCAGCGCAGTTTGTCGGCGTTGATGCCCAGTGTCTCATGGACGAAGTGGTACATCGAATCCTGCCAGGATTTGAAGAGCGGTTCCCATTCCGTCTTTTCCGGGTCGAAGAAATATTCGATCTCAGCCTGTTCGAATTCCAGCGTGCGGAAGATGAACTGGCCGGTCGTGATCTCATTGCGGAAGCTCTTCCCGATCTGGCCGACACCGAAGGGCAGCTGGATGCGGGTGGAGTTGACGATGTTGTTGAAGTTGGTGAAGATCCCCTGGGCCGTTTCGCCGCGCAGGTAGACCGGCATTTTTTCGCCTTCAACGACGCCGATGGCAGTCTGGAACATGATGTTGAAAGCCTTCGGCGGGAAAACGCCGTTACCTTCCGGTGTGGTGACATTATGTTCTTCGATGTAGGCACCGATCTCATCAAGACCCATGCCGTCGACCTGGATGCGTTCAACTTCCGGATGCTTGTCCAGCCACTGTTCGATCAGGTGGTCGGCGCGGTAGCGTTTGTGGGTCACTTTGTCCTCAACGAGCGGGTCGTTGAAAGCGGTAACGTGACCGGAGGCGACCCAGGTTTCCGGATGAAGCAGGATCTGGGAATCGATCCCGACCATGTCTTCACGGGTGGTGATCATCTCATGCCACCAGAGGTTGCGGATGTTGCGCAGCAGTTCGGCGCCGAGCGGACCGTAATCATAGGAGCTGGTCAGCCCGCCGTAAATTTCCGAAGTCGGATATACAAAGCCCCGCCGTTTGGAAAGGGAGGCGATTTTTTCAAGAGTGACAGCAGTATTCTGTTCCATGGTATTCCCTCTGTAATAAAACTGAATCCATTTTATCACGAGTACGCCTTTTCGGACAAAATCCCTCACGGAAACAGGAAACCGCTTCTGCCAGCGTGTACAATTAATGAGCTGCAGGTTTGAAATACTGAAAATGAGTCAGGGAACCTGTCCCCGTGACTCATTTTTTTGAGACTCTTTTCAGAGCGGAGGAGAAATGTACTATCTGATCCGGGAATCCCTTGTGCCGTGTTCGGCGGATGACATTGTGAATGCCGATGTGCCGTTTGTTTGTGTGCTGGGTACTGAGGAATGGAAAAGCGGGGGCGGACGTTTCGGTATTGAGACCGATATGGAAATGGAGATGTCGGAACCGCGGGAGACTAAGGCTGTTGTGAATATGAATTCCCTGACGGGTACGTTCTTCCGCCCTTCACTGACGACGGTCAGCGGGTTCGGCTGCAGTTTTTCCTTTGCGCTGGATGAAAGAGGGGTCGTCCTGGTGGATGACAGCGGTTATGCGGCCGGCCTGGTCGGGCAGATCTGCCGGACGAAAAAATGGCGCCTGCCGGGTCTGGAACGTTTCCTCTACGATCTGCTGGAAACGGCGATCGCCGGGGACCTGGCGATGCTGGAGAATGTGGAAAAGAAGCTCAACGCGATCGAAATGGAGATCATGAAAGGTGAGCTTGCCGGTTATCCGGACGAGCTGAACGATATCCGGGGCGATCTGCTGGATCTCAAGATCCATTATGAGCAGCTTATCGATCTGGGACAGGAACTGACGGAGAATGAAAATGAATTCTTCCGGGAAAATACGCTCCGCTATTTCCATATGATCACGGAGCGCGCGGTCCGTCTGCAGAACCTGGCCGCGGGCGAACGGGAATATGTGGTCCAGCTGCGGGACCTGATGCAGGCCAAGCTGGAGGAACGGCAGAACACGATCATGACGGTCCTGACGGTGATCACGACCATTTTCCTGCCGCTGACGCTTATTGCGGGCTGGTACGGGATGAATTTTGCCAATATGCCGGAACTGGAGTGGCGCTACGGTTATCCGGTGATCATAATCATCAGCGCCGCGGTGATCGCCGCGACGCTGATCTGGTTCAAGAAAAAGAAGTGGATGTGATCAGGCCGTGAGAGCTGTCTGAGCCAGCAGCTCCGCTTCTGTCAGGGTCCTGGTGAGGCACCCGTATGCCTGGACGCAGGTCCCGCCCGTAGCACAGCCGAGACGGACGCAGTTTTCGATCCCGTGCCCGTGCCAGAGCCCATACACAAACCCGCTCAGGAAGGCGTCGCCCGCACCGGTGGGGTCAACGGCGTTGATGCCGGTGAGCGCCGGGATGATCCGGGTCCCGTTTTCATCACGGATCAGACAGCCGTCGCTGTCCAGCTTGATCACGACCTGTTTCAGGTATCCGGAAAGCACTTCCGCGGCCTCATCGACCGATGCTGTGCCGGTGATCTTCAGCGCTTCTTTGCGGTTCGGCAGGTAATAGTCCGTCATTTCCAGAAAAGCTTTGAATTTCGGGTTTTCGAGACTCAGGTCATCCGACCAGCCGGTGTCAAAGATCCGGATGGCTCCGGAAAGGTCCAGATCCCGGTAGATCTCCGGATAGTCCGGGCTCAGCAGGACGACACGGGCGCCCAGATGCTCCCGGCGGATACGCTGCAGATCTTCGCCGGAAAGCCGGATATCTTCACGGTATGACATAAAGGTCCGGTCGCCGCCGCAGATCATGGCCGAAGAAAGGATCACGGGTATGCCGGTCCCATGGTACATGTTGATGATCTCCGGATCTCCGATGCCGAATTCTTTACGGGCAATATCGGAAAAGACATCCTGACCGAGCCAGGTCACAACTTTTGAGGGGACCCCGAGCTTTGAGAGGATGACGGCTTCTCCAGGAGCTCCGCCGCCGAGGTGGATCTCAAACCCTTGGGAGAAGACCTCCTCCCCCCGCTGCGGAAGATGCTCCAGACCGCTGTAGATCAGGTCGATATTGGTCCGGCCGATGCCGATGACAAAGTCTTTCATTTCCATCCCGTGATAAATTCCCTGTTGTTTTCGATGTAGGTGTGGACCAGGGACCTGGCAAAGGAATAAGAATTGACCAGCGGATGGGCCATCAGGCAGTCGATCGCCGTATGGATGCTCTTTTCGCGGATCGCTTTGGAGGCCAGCCGTTCATAAAGCTTCATCTGGCGGATCAGCGCCATGGCCATTTCCGACGGGTCCTTGATCTTATGCGGAATCAGTTCCCCGTCCCGGATATCGCAGGTGATCTCGACCACGTCGCTGTCTTCAAGCCCTTCGATCGCTCCGTTGTTCGGAACGCAGAGGATCATTTGTGATTCTTTTCCGGAGAGTTTGGTCTTGATGTATTTCAGTGCGACGCCGGCATATCCGCCTTCATCCGGCGAGAAGATATCGAACTTCCATTCCTTTTCCGGTCTGCGGACACCGGTTTCGTTGGCCATGTAAGCCGCTTCGCGCATTCCATACCACTTTTCGAAGACTTTCAGGCAGCCTTCAAAGTCCCGGTCGGCATCCATTTCGGAAAGCTCGGCGGTCATGTGCTTGTTGATGTCGCGGATCATTTCACCGCGGGTGATCCCGGCGTTCAGGATGTTTTCGACCGCTTCCTGCCGGTAATAGAAATAATACAGGTACTCATTGAGGATGCACCCCATGTGTTCCAGCAGGTCCGGTTTGAAGACCCGCATGTCCGTATCGGTGTAAAGCCGCGGGTCCTTCAGCAGTTCCGGCAGGATCTCCCGCCCGTCCAGTTTGACGCTGGAAAAGTAGGAAAGATGGTTCAGCCCGTAGCATTCGCCGGTCACGCTTTCGGGGTCGGCGCCGTACAGTTCGGCGAAGCTGCGCAGCAGCCCGCTGGGAGAGTCGCAGATCCCGTAGGTGAAATCATATCCCATGTCGCGCAGCGTCTGGGAAACGACGCCCGCGGGGTTGGTGAAGTTGAAGATCTTGAAACCGGGCGCGGCGTATTGCTTTGCCAGTTCACAGTATTCGGCCAGCGCGGAGACCGTCCGCATGGCGAAGGAAAAACCGGCGGCCCCGGTCGTTTCCTGCCCGAGAATGCCGAGATCCAGCGCGGCCCGTTCATCCCGGCAGCGGGCTTCGTCTTCGCCGGGGCGGATGGTCGTGATGATGTAGGCCGCGTTCTCAACAGCTTCCTTCGGGTCCGTGGTCAGGACGAATTTTACCGACGGGCAGATCCGTTCGGCGACATGTTTCGCCATTTTCCCGTAAATGCCGAGCTTTATGGGATCGTTATCCATGAATGCAAATTCCGTAAATCCGAGCTCTTCGGCTTTCTGTGCGAGGCTTTTGGCCAGAAACATGGAGCGGACGCCGCCCCCGCCGATCACTGTTATTTTCATAAAACCTCCGTACCCTCTGATGCGTTCCGTGTTTCACGGTAATTCAGAAAAAACCGGGAGAAGCCGCCTGAAGTGTTTCACGGCCTCTTTATCCGATTATTATAATCTAACTGCCGGTCCATCCCGTTTGATAATGCGCAGGGCCGGGACGTCCTTATTTGTATTTTGCGATCTCCGCTTTCAGTCTGTCGATCAGGCGGCAGGCCTCGTCATATTTTTCATCTTTCGGGGCACGCTCATACAGGGTGTCCGCATATTCCAGGACCATACCGACATTGAGCTGCTTTTCGGTGTTGCGGATGAATTTATGATAGTTGTTGAAATACAGATCATGCAGGGTCTCTTCATCCAGGTCGAGCCCGATGCAGTTTTCCTCGAAGGCCACGAATTTTTCATCGGTCTCAAGGACCCGCTGCAGGCAGGTCACCGTCTCTTTCCAGTGGTCGGAGAAAGTATCGGTCCCGAACATGATCTTGTGGGAATACTTTCTGAAGAACTTCCGCCAGTATTCCCGGTCCTTTGCGAAGTTTTCGAACATTTCCCAGCCGGGGGTAATGTCGAAGAAGAGGTTCGGGTAACGGTCGAACATTTCAGCGCACAGGCCGGGCTGGTCGGAGACGACGGCGGCCGACCCGCGGCCGGCGAGCCCGCCGAGGGCGGCGCGGATGTCGTCCGCTTCTTCGAGGTCGTCCT
>CADBKS010000132.1 GCA_902795255.1 uncultured Chloroflexota bacterium | reverse complement strand
GGCAAGTAGCTTATGCAAACATACGAACGATTGGGCCGCGCCTTGCGAAGCACTCACTTTCGACTGCCATGTGCTTATCAAAGTGAGCTCATATAGTAGGGAAAATAAACGGAAGCATGGTAAATTTCAGGAGGCAGGCATGGATATCAGAGAAGCCAACAGCATCCGGCGGGAGTTTGAACGGGCAGACAGTCACTCCGAAGAAGAGATCTTTCTTTACACCGAAGCGATGGGGTACCTGATCTGCGAGACGGCGGATCCCCATGTCATGATGGCCCTGGGCGGTTTTTATTACGATAAAAAGCACTTTGATCTGGCACTGAAATACTATGAAATGGCCGCCGACTGCAAACTTCCGGCAGCCTATGAAGGCCTCGGCTACATCTGGTATTACGGCCGGACCGGCAAACGCGACTTCGAAAAAGCCTTTCACTACTACTCGCTTGCCAAAGAGGCGGGGATCATGGAGGCCGCGGTGAAAGTCGCCGATATGTATAAGAACGGTTATTACGTTGAGCGGAACTATGAGAAATACAAAGAAACGATCGAGGAACTGTATCCGAAAGTGCTTAAAGCCCGTTTCCTGCACGAACCGCTGCCGGAAGTCTGCACCCGGCTGGCCATGATCCGGAAGGAGGAAGGCGATATCGACGAGGCGGTACGGCTGCTTTATCAGGCGAAGGATTTTCAGGCGCAGCGGCTGCGTTACAACAACTTTTTCGGTGACATCAACATCATGAAATGGCTGATCGATGATCTTTATGAGATGATCGAATTTGACACGAACGACTTTGACCTGTTTGACTGCATGTGGCTGCTGCGCGGACAGGGATCCGTGACGATCGGTTTTTACCATAACCAAACGCCGCTGAAGATCGAAGCGGCCGCTGAAAACGGTGAGTTCACCATCCGCTGGGGGGAGGATGTCTATCCGGACCGGGACGCATTCTACGCCGGCGCCATGCTGAACGGGCAGCGGCTGATGAGCCTTCAGGATGAATTATTCGGATTCGAGGTGCTGTGATGAATGATATGAATACTTACGAAGGATTGCGTGAACAGTATGAAAACCTGATCCTGCAGCGGGACCGGCTGGAAAAGGAGGCGGAACAGTACCGGATGGAATACTTCCGCCGGTTCGGAGAACTGATCGCCGATGTTTTTCAGGTACGGATCGACTGCATCGCGCTGAAAAAATCCATCTCGTTCTGCCAGGCGAAACGCAACGCCGGGGAGGAGCCCGACCCGATCAGCCTGCAGGAGTTTATCGACACGCATATGCCGGCATACCGTGCGCAGCTGGAGGAACTGCTGAGCCTGGCGGAAGCGGGAAAAAGCCTGACGCCGATCTCCCTGACGGAAGCAGGCGAGATCCGCCGGATCTACCGCCGCATCGCAAAACGCCTGCACCCGGACATTTTCCCGATGACGGAGCAAGACCCCGAACTGTCGGAACTGTTTCAGAACGCCCTTTCCGCGTACCGCAGAAATGATCTGAAAGCGCTGCGGGAAACAGAGACGCTGATCAACCGCTTCCTGAAAGAACACGGTGAAGCGGCGGCGGAGGACATAATCGAAGATCTTCCCGAAAAAATCGCGGATCTGGAAACGGAGATCGCCCGCATCATCGAAACAGAGCCTTACACGTATAAAGCCCTGCTGGAGGATCCCGATGCGAGCGACGCGAAACGCAGTGAGCTGGAAGCCGAAAAGGAATCGTACCTGAATTACAGAAAAGAACTGCAGGCCTATCTGGAAAGCCTGCTGACCGCGTGAGGTGAAATATGTCTGACCAAAGCATCATTCCGGTGAACCCGGAGCTGATCCAAAAAGCCGAAGATCCCCGGGGGCTGGGCGACCTGATCAAACCCCTGACGAGAGAGATCTATCTGTTCGATTCTTTCATCGCCGGAACAACGTATCTGAAGGATCCGGATGTGCTGAAAAAGGCTGCCGTCGGGGACACCCTGACGCTGCGTCGGGAAAGCTGCAACCGTTTCGACAGCAATGCCATCCTGATCCTGAACGCAGCGGGGGAAAAGTACGGCTATATTCCGGAGAAGGACAACATCGTCTTCGCCCGCCTGATGGACGCTGGCAAGCTTCTTGAGGCCAAAATCAAAAATATTCAGGCGAAAGGGTCCTTTACGATGATCTCGATCGGGATCTATCTCATCGACTTTTAGGAATTGGATATTGGTCAATGTTCAATGGTCATTAGAAGTAATTTGTGACGCTTCGCGTCGAAGCGCTTTGCGCAGGTAAAACGGAAAAAGGAAAAGGTAAAAATTGCGGTGACGCTTCGCGTCGTGTAATAGAACGCTCCGCGTGCCGCCGTGCGCTTTTCCTAAAGTGCCTTCGGGGAACGGTTCCATCTGACACCTTCGGTGTCGCCTGGCAACCGGCCCCCTGCGGCACCGGCGCCATCTTAACCCGCCGCGAAGCGACACATAATCCAACCGGCTGCCGGCAGCTGACAACTGCGCGAAGCGCAAAGCGCTTCGCGCATACCACACTTTTTTCCAAAAATCAAGGGGCAACATTGCCCCTTTTTTTCCTTGATCAAGGGCGGTAAACTGGTTTTACAGCCTGAAAGTACAGGCTGGAATTTTTGGGAGGAATTGCGGGCTTATGAACGGCAGCGAAATCATCGACGAACTGAATACCGGTGCTCTCTCCGCGGACCGGACGGACGCGGAGGAACTGCCGTTTGAAACGCTGGACGATTTCAGCACGGCCCCGCTCACCCTTGCCGAGACTGCCGAAATGGTCCGGCAGAAGACCGAATATTTCTTCGGCCTCAGCGTGAAATTCAACCGCAGGTCCGAAAAGTACCTCGAGGCTTGCGAATTCCTTCATAAGGGTGTGAGCTATCTCGGCAGCTGCTGCCTGACGATCGAGCTCCTGCGCCAGAAGGGGAAAGAGGTCCCCGAAGTCGAAGGACTTTCCACCCACTGGCTCTACGGCCTGGTCTCCTTCAACGTCCGCAAACTGAACGCGGCCGCCGACGCGTTTATCGCCGCCGGCTGCGAACTTCCGGGAAAATGGCTGGATATGCAGTTCCGCTTCCTGAAGCTGGCGGAACGGCTGAAGGCCACCGAACACCGGATCTGGTCCTGCTTTGGCGATACCAGCGAATTCAAGGAGAAGATCGTCACCCGGGCGCATCTTTTTACGAAGGATGCCGCTAATAAAAAATATGTACAGCGCAACATAAAGCCTCCGGTCTTCCGCGCCCCGGCTTCGCTGCCGGTCCATAAAGAAGCCGTCCGTGAAGCGCTCGGAGCGGATGCGCGGATCACCGTCAGCACCACACAATTCAGGATCCAGGATTCAGGATCCGGGATTCAGGAATCAGGGCCCCGGGAAAGCGTGAACGAGGTCCGGGCGGGCGCCGATCCGGAAGGGACGATCCGGGAAGGGATCGATCACGAACAAAATGAAGCGGTGAAATTCTTCACGGGAAAAACGATCGGCGAGCGTACGCAGGACTCAGGATCCGGGATCCAGGATTCAGGATTCAGGGAAAGCATGAGCGAGATCCGGGCAGACGCCGCTCCCGAAGGAACGATCTGGGAAGGGATCGATCACGAAAAAAACGAAGCACTGGATTTCTTCACGGGCAGAACGATCGGCGAGTTGGAAATGATCCGGGCAAGGGACCCGGGGCTCTACTGCGAGATGCAAAGAAAGGCGTTCGGAGCCAGGGGCGCTCCGCTTAGTGTGAAGTGTGAAGAGTGAAGAGTGAAGTTAAAAAGGTGTCGCTGCGCGACATCTATATAGAACGCTCCGCGCCGAATCGTCCGGGCCCGCCCTGCGTGCCAGTCCCGCGCGGGACTGGCACGGTGAGTACTGACGCTTCGCGTTTCGCTGTGTGCATCACAAAATGTGCCTTCGGGGAGCGGTTCCATCTGACACCTTCGGTGTCGCCCGGGAACCGTCCCCTTCGGCACCGGCGCCATCTTAATTCGCCGCAAAGCGACACATATTCCAACTGGCAACCGGCTGCCGGCAGCTGACAACTGCGCAAAGCGCATGTATCAGAAATTTATCAGAGCGTCACTTCTGCCCCTGAAAAGAGGGTTATATTCATATAATTTATAAAGATAAGTGATTATTTGTTTTATTTTTGGAGGACCCGATGGGATTTTATGATATTTCCGTAACCGCTCCTGACGGCAGTCAGGTTTCCATGGCAGACTTTAAAGGCAAGGTCGTCCTTGTCGTGAACACCGCGACCGTCTGCGGCTTCACCCCGCAATACGAACCGATCGAAGCCATGTATGAAAAATACCACGATCAGGGCTTCGAAGTCGTCGACGTTCCCTGCAACCAGTTCAAAGGCCAGACCCCGGGGACCGATGAAGAGATCCACCAGTTCTGCACACTGAAGTACAACACGCAGTTCCCGCAGATGAAAAAATCCGACGTCAACGGCGAAAACGCCATCGAACTCTTCAAATACCTGAAATCCCAGAAGGGTTTTGAAGGATTCGGCAAAGGCCCGATGGCACTGGCCATGAGCGCGCTGCTCAAGACGATCGACAAGGATTACAAAAACAATCCGGACATCAAATGGAACTTCACCAAATTCGTCATTGACCGCGAAGGCAACGTCGTCGCCCGCTTTGAGCCGACCGCCGACATGAAGAAGGTTGAGGAGTGCGTCGCCTCCCTGCTCTGAAAAGACCAGACCGCAAAAACCGGCTGATGAGGCCGGTTTTTTGTTCTCCATCCGCGGCTGAAGGATCGAATCGTTTATAATACAGATTCAGGAGAAATTCACATGAGAACAGTCGTTGCAAAATTCGGCGGAACATCGCTGGCCGACGCGGGCCAGTTCAGAAAAGTACAGCAGATCATCAAAAGTGATCCGGACCGCAGGTTCATCGTGGTATCCGCGCCCGGGAAACGTTTCCCGGACGACATCAAGGTAACGGATCTGCTGCTGAAATGCTGGGAAAACGCCGCCGAAAAACGCGACTTCATGCCCGAGCTCCGCGCGGTCCGGCAGCGATTCGGCGATATCCTGCTGGAACTGGGGCTCGACTTTCCGCTGGACCGGGAGATGACTGTCCTGCGGGACCGGCTGGAAAACGATCCGCAGCGGGATTACGTCATCAGCCGGGGGGAATACCTGAACGCGCGCATCATGGCGTCCCTGCTGGGCTTTTCCTTTGTCGACCCGGAATGGTGTGTCTGCTTCGATGAAAACGGGAAACTGGACAGCACCCTGACCCGGCGGACCATGAGCGCTTCGCTGCTCCCGCTGGAACACGCCGTCATCGCCGGTTTCTACGGCGCGGACATGAACGGGACCATCCATACGCTTTCCCGGGGCGGATCGGACGTCACGGGGAGCCTTGCCGCGGCGGCCATCGGTGCGGATCTGTATGAGAACTGGACGGACGTCTCCGGCCTGCTGGCCGCTGACCCGCACATCGTGGAAAACCCCGCAACGGTCCGCTACGTCAGCTACCGCGAGCTGCGGACCCTTTCCTATATGGGGGCCTCCGTACTGCATACCGACGCGGTCCTGCCGGCCTCCGACCGGGGGATCCCGATCAACATCCGCAACACGGAACGCCCGGAAGATCCGGGAACGATGATCGTCCGCAAAATGCCCGAGGGAGAGACCAAACATCCCATCATCGGAGTTGCCGGCCGGCTCGGGATGTCCGTGATCCAGGTGGAAAAGATCATGGTCAGCGATGAATCCGGTTTCACCGCGGTCATGCTGGATATTCTGAAAAACCGGCAGCTGCCATTCGAACACTGCCTGACCGGGATCGATACCGTCACCCTGGTGATCCGCTCGGATCTGCTCGCTCCTTACAAGGAAGAACTCTTTGCCGAGATCCGCAAAAAGCTCCGCCCGAATTATCTGGGACTGACCGAAAACCTTTCGATGATCGCCGTTATCGGCGAAAAAGGGACCGACTCCTCCGATGCCAACGTGCGTGTCCTTCAGGCCCTGACCCGGGCCGGCATCCCGATCAGCACGATCAACCAGGGAGCCGGAAAGCTCAACCTGCTCATCGGCGTACCGGAAATCAAATATGAAGAAGCCATCCGCGCCATTTACGCGGAGATCGGAGAATCCCTGAAATAAGGGGCGCATTCGCACCAGCATCCCGGGATGATCTCCGGCCGGGATTTTTACCGGCTCAGCAGATCCGACTGCCGTATTTTTAAGGATTCGCGAAGTCGGATGTTTTCGTGCTATAATTTCTACAGTTGAGAAACCGCAATATGAATCCTGAATTCACTTTCAAATCCGTCACGAACCGAATTCCCCGGAAAGCAGTGCTTTTGCTGCTGCTCGCTGTCGTTTTCCTGCTGCCGGTGCTCACCGCGGATGCAGCGGGGGCCAAATGGCCTGCCGAACCGAACCTTTCCGTACTCTGGTACAGCGGGAAGCTCCAGGCAGACATGAGCAACGCTTCCGAGGGATACTTTCTCGCGCGCCTCAATGCCGCTTCCAAGCATAAAATGAAGCTGCGCGTCACCAAAGGCGGAACGACCCTGACTTATGACCTGAACGGGGCAGGGGAGTTCGAAGTCTTCCCCTTCCAGCTGGGCAGCGGATATTACGACGTATCCCTTTACGAAAACGTCTCCGGCAAGAAGTACGCACAGGCCGGCCAGCTCGCACTGCAGGTCAGCCTGAACAGCGAGGACGCTGCCTTTTATTATCCGAACCAGTACGTCAGCTACACCAAACTTTCCGAATCCGTCAAACAGGCGGAAGCACTCGCTGCCGGGCTGGGCGATCTGGAAAAGTTCAGCGTCATGTGCGACTACATAACGAAGAACTTTTTATATGACTACGTCAAGGCCGTGACCATCAAGGCCGGCCAGCTGCCGGACATCGACGGTTCCTGGAACAAAAAAATGGGCGTCTGTCAGGATCTTTCCGCGATCCTCTGCAGCATGCTGCGCACCCAGGGCCTTCCGGCAAGGCTGATCATCGGCTACGCGGATAAGCAGTACCACGCCTGGACCGTGACGACCATCAACGGAAAAGATTATTTCTTCGACCCCACTGCCGCCATCGGCGGGATCAGCAAAGTGATCGATTATTCAGTGGAACGATATTACTAACGGAAAGCTTTTATCGGAGGAACACAGATATGGCAAATTCGAAACATCAAAAGATCTCCCCGGCCGAACTGAGCACCTTCTGCGGACAGGTCGCGCTGATCCTTGAAGCCGGGCTTCCCCTTTACGACGGGATGGAGACCCTGGCCGGAGCAGACAGCGCCAGTGAAAACGCCGAAGCCTATCGGGCAGCCAGCCAAAAGGTCACCGAGACCGGTTCGCTTTATGAAGCCCTGAAGGATGATGACCGCTGGCCGGACTATCTGGTCGAAATGGTCGGTGTCGGCGAACGCTCCGGGCAGCTGGAGACCATTATGCGCGGGCTGGAAAAATATTATGCCCGGGAAGACCGCATCCGTTCCTCCGTGGCCAACGCTGTGACTTACCCGATGGTGCTGGGTGTCATGCTGGTGGTGATCGTACTGATCCTGCTGTGGCGGGTCCTTCCGGTCTTCCGGCGGGTCCTGGACAGCATGGGGGTCGCCCTCAGCTCCTCCGGTACTGCGATGATGCGCATCGGCACCGCGGTCGGCTGGATCGTGATGATCCTGGTCGCGCTCGCCGTCCTGGCGGTCATCGCCGCCCTGATCCTGATGCGGACCGGGAAACGCGACGCCGTACTGGACTTTGTGAAAAAACATTTCCCGGCCATCTCCCGGCTCAACAACAAGCTGACCGCTTCCCGGGTCGCCGGTGTGCTCTCCATGATGCTTTCCGGCGGGTTCCCGGTCGATGAAGCGCTGGAAATGACGGAAAAAGTCATTGATGACAAGGACGCCTC
>CADBKS010000131.1 GCA_902795255.1 uncultured Chloroflexota bacterium | reverse complement strand
TGTCCGTACGCCGATGCAGTGGAGTTCGGAGAAAAACGGCGGGTTCTCAACGGCAGATCAGACCATCATGCCTGTTATTGATGACCCGGTCTACGGTTACCGGTCCGTGAATGTTGCCGCACAGGAAAAGGATCCGGATTCCCATCTGAACATGATCCGTTCACTGATGCGGGTCCGCAAAGCTTCCGACGCGCTTTGCCGCGGAAAGCTGGAATGGCTGACGGAGGGTGACGAGATCCCGGTCCTGGCTTATATCCGGGAAAGTGATGCGGATAAAGTCTGGGTCATCCAGAACCTGACCGATGAGAGCCGGACCTTCCATACGGAGCTTCCGGAGGGTGTGTTCGCGGATCTGAATCATCCGGAATTTGAGGTGACGGGCGGTAAGGATGCCGCTGTTGAACTGGGCCCGCGGGCTTTTGTTTGGCTTCGGAAGAAGCAGGAGGAGTAAGATGGTTTATCAGTATCATCAGGGTGAAAAATTCGGCAGCAGGGATGCTGCCAACGAATTGCTGGCACTGGCCTGGCCGAAGCTCTGCAAAAAGCACGCTGCCTTTGCGAAAAAAGATCCGGAAGCCTGGGCGGAATTTGAAGGACGCCTGAAGCAGTACCTCCCCCGTCTGACAGAGCTTTATTTCGAATTGTACAGCAGCTGTATCAGCGCCTACCCGCTTTTCTTTGAACTTCTGGAGTGCATGGCAAAATACTGGACGGAACGGGATGCCGGTCTGCGCGCTGCCGATGCACAGCGTCTGGCGGATCCGGACTGGTTCAGCTCCAACCAGATGATCGGAGCCGTCTGTTATATCGACCTTTTCGCGAAGGATCTGAACGGGATCCGCGAAAAGCTGCCTTTTTTCAAAGAACTCGGGATCACCTATCTCCATCTGATGCCGTTTTTCAAAGCGCCGGAAGGGGAAAATGACGGCGGTTACGCGGTCTCTTCCTATCGGGATGTGGAAAAGCGGCTGGGTACGATCAGCCAGCTGAAGAAACTGGCGGCCGAATTCCGTGAGGCCGGGATCGCGCTTGCGGTGGATTTTGTGTTCAATCATACGTCCAATGAACATGAATGGGCGCTGAAAGCGAAGGCGGGTGATCCGGTTTACCAGAATTATTACTGGATGTTCGATGATCGTTCCGTCCCGGACCGCTATGAACCTTCCCTGCGAGAGATCTTCCCGGATGAACACCCCGGCGCCTTCACCTGGTTCGAAGATATCCATAAATGGGTCTGGACGACCTTCCATTCATACCAATGGGACCTGAACTACCACAATCCGCAGGTCCTGACCGCGATCGCCGGTGAGATGCTCCACCTGGCGAACATGGGCATCGATATCCTGCGCCTGGATGCGGTGGCTTTCATCTGGAAACAGATGGGAACCGTCTGTGAGAGCCTGCCGCAGGCCTATAAACTGGTGGAGATATTCAACCTGATCGCGCGGATCAGTGCGCCTTCACTGCTGTTCAAGTCCGAAGCGATCGTCCATCCGGATGAGGTGATCCGTTATATCGATCCGGCCCTCTGCCGGCTTTCCTACAATCCGCTGATGATGGCGCTGATGTGGGAAGCACTGGCCACACGCGAAACAAAGCTGCTGGCCGCTTCCATGCGCGGACGCTTCAATCTGCCGGAACACACGGCCTGGGTCAACTATATCCGCTGCCATGATGATATCGGCTGGACCTTCTCCGATGAGGATGCCGGACGCCTGTGGATCAACGGGTATCCGCACCGGCAGTTCCTCAACAGCTTCTATACCGGCAAATTCCCCGGCTCCTTCGCGAAAGGGCTGCCGTTCCAGGAAAACCCGCACACCGGCGACTGTCGGATCTCCGGGATGCTGGCCTCTCTGGCCGGGCTGGAAAAAGCGCTCGCGGAAAACAACGAAACCGAAAAACGCTATTCGCTGGACCGCATTTCATTGATGTTCGGCATTACGATGTTCATCGGCGGGATCCCGCTGATCTATCTCGGGGATGAGATCGGTGAGCTGAATGATTATTCCTACCGGGATGATCCTTCAAAAGCGGGCGACAGCCGCTGGGTACACCGGGTGAAATATGACTGGGATGCCTGGAATCACCGGGATGATACGTCAACGATTGCCGGTACGCTCTGGAACCGGATCAAAAAGCTGATCGCCATCCGGAAATCCCACCCGGTCTTCTCCGTCCAGAATATCGAGGTGCCGCTGGAATACAACCGGCATATCTTCAGCTTTATTAAGCGCAGCGAGAACGAGACCGTTCACGTGGTGGTGAATTTCAGTGAGCACCGCGTGCAGGTGGATCCGGCCGTGTTCAACTGTTTCGACGAGATGCCGACCGACCTGCTGACGGGCAATACCTATCCGTACGGCCCCGTGATGGTCGAACCGTATCAGCTGCTGTGTTTTTATCAGAAAAAATAAGTGAAAGCAAAAAACGGGACGCAGCTCCCGTTTTTTTGCTTTAAATAAAGTAACGGAGTTGATCATGGCTGAGATCCGCAGACTTGTCAGTCTTCCGCCTCGTCCGGAAGACGGGAATAAAGGAACTTTCGGCACGGTTTCCGTGGTCGGAGGATGTGAAAATTATATCGGGGCGCCGGTCCTGTGCGGAAAGGCTGCTTATCGGGCCGGCTGCGGCCTTGTTGAAATGGTGGTCCCGGAAACGGTCCGGAACTGCTGCGCCGGTTCTTTTCCCGAGGCGGTCTGGAACTGCCGGGCTTTTGATGAAGGAACTGTTCCCGAACGGAAAAACGGCGTTACGGTGATCGGTC
The DNA here is from genome assembly GCA_902795255.1 of uncultured Chloroflexota bacterium. The sequence goes on along the minus strand of CADBKS010000131.1, from coordinate 5,129 downwards.
CCGGACTGGGAACGGCACCGGAGACCGCGGAAAAACTGCCCGGTTTTATCCGGAGCGCGGCTGCTTTCAGCCGGATGCTGGTCCTGGACGCGGATGCGCTGAACCTGCTTTCCCGGGATCCGGAATGGTACCGGACGATCCCGGAAAACAGTGTCCTGACGCCGCATCCCGGGGAAATGGCGCGGCTGACCGGGCTGACCGTCGGTGAGGTCCAGGAGAACCGTATGAAGCTTGCGCAGCAGATGGCTGTGGCGTGGAGCCAGATCGTGCTGCTGAAAGGTGCCAATACGGTGATCGCCGCTCCCGAGGGATACTCGATCGTCCTGCCATATGCGACTTCCGCCCTTTCAGCGGCCGGCAGCGGGGATGTGCTTTCCGGGATCATCGCGGGATTTGCGGCTCAGGGCAAGTTCCCCTTTGATGCGGCCTGGCTGGGCGGGGAGATCCATGCCCGCGCGGGACTGCTCTGCGCGGCCGCATTTGGGAACGAATATTCGGTCATGGCGGGGGACCTGATCGGGCAGATCCCGTACGCGATCGAAGAATATCCGAAATGATCAGGTCATCTCCGCTGAATGCGGGGTGTCTTATTAAGAACCGGCGGATCAACAAACAAAATTGTCGTCCCTGACATAATGACCGAGGGCTAAGCTCCTGCACCGTATGGAGGTGGCACAGCCAACCACATACGGTGCATGTCAAATCTCTCACTTCCGATTGCAATGAACGCATCAAAGTGAGCTTTATAGGAGAATTGAGGCTTTCCGCTTGCAATTAATCCGGCTTTTCATATAATAAGATAAAGACAGAAAATATCAAAAACCAAGCATTCCGAGAGACAAAGCTTCTTTTGTATCTTTTACGATGTGTTTTTTTCCGCGGTTCGTTTCGTAATTGCGGGAATGATTTTTATTTATATACAGATCAATCAGGAGGAAAGGAATAATATATGAAAAAGTTTGTGTTACTGCTTTTGTCTGCCATTCTGATGTTCTCCTTCTGCTTCGGTGCAGTTGGAGCCCAGGATGCCGAGCCGGCCTTTGTTGTCTCGGATGACGACGAGGAAATCTATTTCAATCCGGATAACTACGGCGAATTCTATGACGCGTACATGAAAGCGATCACGGAAGCCGGTTCGATCGCCGAACGTTACGCTCTTCTGGCTGTTGCGGAAGCAAAAGCCCTTGAGTCCGGTGTCGCAGCCACGATGTACGGTGGCACCTCCGCTTATAACATGACCCATATCGTCCGGAACTCCGGCGGTTACGCTCCCTGGCGCGGTTCCATGTCCGATACCACCCAGATGCTTGTCACCGAAGAAGTTATCACCACTGAAGATAACAACTACCTGAAGGATCTGTGGGTCGAAAATATCGGGACCGGCACCTATATTGAAAAAGCAAAAGCTTACATGCTGGAAAAGGGTTATCACTTCAAGAAGGATTACACCAGCACCTTCTCCGACAACCCGACGACCTGGGATATTTTCGCCGCCGCCACCAGCAACGACTCCGGGATCATCAACCCGACCTATGACAACCTGTTCTCCTATGATCCGGAAGGGATCATGCAGCCGCATCTGGCCGAGAGCTATGAGATCTCCGAAGACGGCAAAGTGTGGACCATCAAGATCCGCCCGGGCCAGATCTGGGTCGACTCTCAGGGACGTAAGGTCGCTGATGTGACCGCTGACGACTGGGTAGCTGCCGCACAGCACGCTGCAGACCTGCAGGATGCCTACACCCTCAGCAGCTACATCGCCGGTTTCAACGAATATATGAACGGCGAAACGACCGATTTCGGTACCGTCGGTGTGAAAGCGCTGGATGACCTGACGCTCCAGTACACACTCAAGGAACCCTGCACGTACTTCCTGAGCCTGACGCAGACCAACCAGTTCGTCCCGCTCTGCCGCAACTACTTTCTCTCCCAGGGCGGCGCTTTCGGCCTTGCCGAATTCGCTGAAGCTTCCGCGCAGCCGAGCTATGTTTACGGCATCGACCAGGACCACATCGCGATTTGCGGTATGTTCCTGTGCACCAACATGACGGAAAAGAACTCCATCACCTATGTTCTTAATGAGAACTACTGGAATGCCGCCAATGCGAATTTCCAGGGCGTGAAGCTCATCTTCTCCGACACCAGCGATGTCAACCGCACCTATGAAGACTTCATGAACGGCAACACCGTCAGCATGTATCTGAACTCCGAACGTCTGGAAATGGCGAAACAGCGCGGTGATTTTGAAAAGTATGCCTACATCAACGATGTCGGCCGCATCACCTTCATGTTCATGTTCAACCTGAACCGCCAGACCTATGCCAACATGGCTGATGGCGCCGGTGCTTCCGTCAAGACGGATGCCCAGAAGGAACTCAGCCGCGCGGCGATGCAGAACCGTCATTTCCGCCTGGCCATCGGCTACTCCATCAACCGTGAGACCTATGTTGCCCAGAATGTCGGTGCTGAACTTGCGATGCAGTCCGTCCGCAACACCTGGATCCCTGGTACCTATGTCAGCCTGCCGGAAGATGCCACCATCGACATCAATGGAACTGCCACGACCTTCCCGGCTGGCACCTGGTTCGGCGAGATCGTTCAGGCCCAGCTGACCGCGGATGAATGGCCGATCGTCGTCTGGGACCAGGAAAACCTGACCAACGATGGCTGGGACGCCTGGTACCGCCCGGATCTCGCGAAGGAAGAATTCGCGATCGCTCTGGAAGAACTGAAGACCCTCGGTTTCGAAGTTTCTGCCGAGAACCCGATCGTGATGGACTACCCGTATCCGGATTACAACGAAGTCGGTCAGAACCAGGCGTTTGTCCTGAAGACCTGCATCGAAGCTCCGTTTGACGGCCTTGTCCGCTTCGATACGATCCCGCTGAACAACAACACGGAATTCTGGAATGTCCAGAACAACACCAACGCCGGTTCCGAAGTCAACACCGACCTCTGCCTGAGCGGTGCGAACGGCTCCGACCACGGTGATCCGAGCTGCTACCTTGACAGCGTCATGCCTTACGGCGACGGCTGGCTGATCCAGCGCTCCGGTCTGTTCTAAACACGGCTTTCCGGTTCAATAATTGAAGATGCCGGGGAGAAGGCAGCAGCCTTTCTCCCCGGCACTTTTATCTCCCTTGATAATCGGCAATGTTTTTCCCTGCAGGCCCTTGTCAGATTTTTTTTATGATCAAATGCATGTATGTTCATATTTTAAAATGTGACAAAATACCCACTAAGGGTATGTATAACGTATGAAATTTTGTAATTATCTAAAAAGCGAGGCTTTGAGGCGGTTTTCAAACGTTGATCATGGTTATAATGTGTATAAACAACATAGCAGAAAGGATGAAAACCGTGAAAAAGCTCATTACTGTTGTACTTCTGGCAATGCTGATATGCTGCTGCAGTATTGTCATGACGGCCGGTGCCCAGGATGTTTCGGAACCGGCGTTTACTGTTTCGGATGATGATGAAGTGATCTACTTCGATCCGAATAACTACGGTCCGATGTATGATGCCTATATGCAGGCGGTCAACGAAGCAGGATCGGTCGCCGAACGCTATGCCCTCCTGGCAGTCGCGGAAGCGAAAGGTCTGGAAAACGGTGTGATGGCCCCGATGTACGGCGGAACAGCCGGATACAGCATGACGCACATCGTCCGGAATACCGGCGGTTACGCCTCCTGGCGCGGTGATATGAATGACCGCTCCCAGATGCTGCTCACCAATGAGGTGATCACCGCTGAAGATAACCAGTATCTGAAGGATCTCTGGCTGGAGACCGCGGGCACCGGTACCTATGTTGAAAAAGCGAAGGCATATCTGACCGATAAGGGGTATACCTTCAGCGATTATTTCAACGGCACCTTCTCCGCGAATGCCACGACCTGGGATATTTACGCTGCATCAACAGCCAATGATACCGGCATCATCAGCCCGACTTATGACTATCTGTTCGCATACGATGCGGAAGGCGTCCTGCAGCCGCATCTGGCGGAAAGCTATGAAATGTCGGAAGACGGCAGGGTCTACACCATCAAGATCCGCCCGGGCCAGATCTGGGTCGACTCCCAGGGCCGCAAAGTTGCCGATATCACCGCGGATGACTGGGTCGCCGCGATGCAGCACGCTGCGGACCTCCGCAACGGTTTTGTCCTCACCAACTACATCGAAGGTTTCTCCGAATATATGAACGGTGAGACCACGGATTTCTCCACGGTCGGTGTGAAAGCGCTGGACGACCTGACGCTGCAGTATACGCTGAAATCCAGCTGCCCGTACTTCCTGAGCATGACGCAGAAGCTCCAGTTCGTCCCGCTCTGCCGCAATTACTTCCTCTCCCAGGGCGGCGCGTTCGGACAGGCTGAATTCTCCGAAGCCTCCGCTCAGCCCAGCTACTCTTACGGCATTGACCAGGACCACATCGCCATCTCCGGTATGTTCCTGTGCACCAACATGACCGAAAAGAACTCCATCACCTATGTGCTCAACGAGAACCACTGGAATGCTGCCAACGCCAATGTCAAGGGCGTCAAGCTCCTCTTCTCCGACAGCAGCGATGTCAACCGCGTCTATGATGATTTCATGAGCGGCCGGACCGCCACCATGTATCTGAACACGGAACGCATGGAGATCGCGAAACAGCGCGGCGACTTTGAAAAGTACGCCTATGTCGGTGATGTCGGACGCATTACCTTCACTTTCATGTTCAACCTCAACCGCAAGGCTTATGCCAATATGGCCGATGGTGCCGGCCCGTCCTTCAAGACGGACGCGGAAAAGGAACTGAGCCGCGCGGCATTCCAGAACAAGCATTTCCGCCTCGCGCTGTGCTACTCTATTGACCGTGAGACTTATATCGCCCAGAATGTCGGCGGCGAACTCGCGAGCCAGTCGATCCGCAACTCCTGGATCCCGGGCACCTATGTCAGCCTGCCGGAAGATGCGACCATCGATATCAACGGCACGCCCACGACCTTCCCGGCCGGGACCTGGTTCGGTGAGATCACCCAGGCCCAGCTGACCGCGGACGGGTTCCCGATCGTTGTCTGGGACCAGGAAAATCTGACCAATGACGGCTGGGATGCATGGTACCGCCCGGATCTGGCGAAGGAAGAGTTTGC
>CADBKS010000130.1 GCA_902795255.1 uncultured Chloroflexota bacterium | reverse complement strand
AATGCGGATTTAATTTTCATGGTGATCTCCTAAAAAAGAGCTGCAGCAGGAAGGCTGCAGAAAATACAGTAAAACATTATACCGCTGACCGCCGCTGATGCGAAAACAGAGGTACGTTTCCCGTCCGAAAGCCGAAACAGGACGGATCCGGCAGCCGAAAGAACGGTGATGATCAAAAGAATCCATTGCGCATTTTCAATGCCGATCGATCCCAAAACGGAAGTGTGGCTGAACAGGACCGGAATAAAAACAGCGGTGCAAAGGATGACGCCTGCTCCGGCAATGCAGTCGGATATAAAGAACGTTCGTGCCCCTTTTCTGAACTGCAGGCCAATGAGTTGAGCGAAGATGAATATGCCTGCGAAAAGGGAAAGAGAAAAATGTTTCCGAAGCTGCACTAAACGCGGAAGGTAGTGGAACGGTGAGCCGATACGGACGGAGATCAGAAAGAAATTCATGATCTCGGATGTCCCCTGAAAGATCAGCAGCGGTACGATGACCGCAGCGGCTGTTTTGTATATTTTTCCCCCGCCTGCGGAGATCCTGCCGGAAATTCCGGCAGTGATGAGGAGCAGAAGGATCAGGAGGACCATCCGCAGCCCGATGAGCAGCTGAGCCTGCTGGGAAGAAGCATCAAACCAGAAGGGCGTATCATTGGGGATCTTCAGTTCTTTCTGAAAATGCTCCGCCAATGCACTCAGCACAGAACGGTTAACGAGCATGCCGGAATGGAAAGCCGGGATCATCAGCGAAGCGCTGCTGTTCCGATACGCCGGGAGCGATTCATATTTCGCGGAAAGCGTCAGAATATCATCGGGAAGCCCGGATGACAGTCCGGACGGCGGACAGATAAAGGCGCGGGAGGCGAAGGAGGAGAAAGAGGCAGCCTCAACAGCTTTGTATGCGCCATCATAAAACGCCGCCAGACCGATTCGGGAATGGTCGGTAAAGGATCGGGTCGCGAGAAAAGTGTACCCGGCGTCAACAAGGTTTTCCGTGTAAAAATCCGGCTCCGGGCCGGTCATTCCCCGGCTGAAGTCCTCCATAGTGAGGACCACGAACCCGCGTCTGGCAAATTCCATGGCGATATGATCGCCGGTATAGCGGTCACCGGCAGTCCCGAAGATCAGCAGGACGGAAGGTCTCTGGTTCATTGAGGATGCCTGAAGGGGACGGTAAAGTCTGGCTCCGTACATGAACCCTTCGTAGCTTTCAGCATCAATGTCATGGATCAGAATATTTCCGGAATCTGTTTCAATGAACCGTGAAAGACCTGCCGTGACAAGAAAGACTGAAAACAGGATCAGAAGAACAGAATAGGAAAGCGGCCCGCGGAAAATTTTCATTCGATCACGATCGAGCGGATATAGTAATCCAGTTCATCCAGGGAAGGCTGCAGATCGGCAGCGCTGACCGAATTCCAGTCGATCTCCGCTGCGGAACGTCCGTTCAGAACAGAACTGCGGAGCGGGAAGACCGCGCTGATATAATATTTCCCGTCGGATGACAGCCCCTGAAAGGAGTAATAAAGGTTAGAGTTTCCGGTTATGGCCGAGATCGTTTCATCAAAAGTGGTCACGAAACGGACACCTGTCCCTTTTTCAAAATCGAGTGAGAGCGGGAGACAGATCCCGGTGCGTTCGGAGGCCTGATAAGGGAGGAACGGGATCTCATTGATCAGATCCGAAGCAGCGGCAAAACCCGCATTGATGTTGTTTACAACGTTGCTCAGACTCATGCTGACATCCAGAAGCTCAAAAGAGGTTTTGCTCAGATCATCGGTCTGATAGAAGGTCACCTGCGGCTGGATCCGGCTCTGCAGGGTCTCGTAGTCCGTGAAATAAATGGACGTGCAGGCGGTCTGAGCTCCCGCGATCTCTTCAGGAGAGGCCGTGTCGGATACGGGGATATTCGCATCGATCTGATAGCATCCCGCCCGGGCTGAGGGTACGTTCATTGTGAAATTGCCGCATTTGACACGGACCGGATCCTGTGCGGAAGCAGCGGATATGCTGAACAGGCAGAAAGCCAGCAATAATAAAAAGACCATTTTTTTCGTCATTTTTCCTCCTGACTGCAGAGACCGGTGCGGAAAGCGCCGGTTTTTTGCGTGAAAACTGTCTCCGGAAATTCAGCCCGGAAAGTCCTGCCCGTCCGAAGCGGCGGGAAGCAGATCACGAAGCAAATAATATTCTCCGCGGTAAAACCCTCTTGATTCATAATACTTGCGGGTCCCAACCGCGGCGATCACAGCGATCCTGCGGAATCCTTCGGAAGCGGCGATCCGGCAGGCTTCCTCGATCAGACGGCTGCCAAGGCCGATATGCTGGGCGGCCCCGTCCTGTTCCGTTCCGACGGGAAGGCTCTGGCCGTAAATATGGACCTCGCGGATCAGTGCGCAGCCGTTCAGTTCTTCGATCGGTGCGTTTTCGGACGGGTGATCCGGAAGGGACAGACGCAGATAGCCAGCCAGACGGTATTCATCGGTCACAAACTGCAGAAAATGTTCATCCGCATACGCAGCATGATAGCGGTGATCATTCAGATGCAGTTCCTGCAGGCTGACTTTCTGTCCGCGGATCTCCCTGCAGCGGATGCAGCGGCAGCTTGTCCCGTTTTCTTTCATGAGCGCCTGTACATCCATACGCAGGCTGGACCGGGTGTTCCCGGCGACCACATGATGGGAGGGGATATCCCGGATGACCCGGTTGACCCTGCAGTACGGTTCGATCATCGGTTTGATTTCCGCAAGCAGATGGACCAGCGTATCCATATCATAAGGACTGTAATTTCCCGCTTCCCATTCGCTGTAAAGGTCCGTTCCCTGAAGCAGCTGTGTCGGATAGATCTTCAGTTCATCGGGGCAGAACCCGTAACCCTCTTCCGGCGATTCCCAGAGATGTTTGAAATCCTCCGTGTCGGAGCGGGGCGTGGCCCCCAGAAGGTTCGGCATCCAGTGCAGGACGATCTTGAAACCTGCCGCGCGGGCGAGTGCGACATGCTCCAGCGCCTTTTTTACGCTGAGGTTTCTGCGGTTTATTTTGAGAATGTCGTCGTTGAGGCTTTGAATGCCGAGCTGGAGCTTGGTCACACCGAGGATCCTGAGTTTGCGGAGCGTTTCCGCATCGATCAAATCGGGTCTTGTTTCAACGACGAGTCCGACATTCCGGTGCTCGGCGCTTTCGTTGATCGTTTGCGCTTCTTTCAGTGATTCGGAATCGCAGCCGTTCATCGCGTCAAAGCAGCGCTGAACGAATTGCTGCTGATATTCCCACGGATAACTGGTCCAGGAGCCGCCGAGGATCAGCAGCTCGATCTTGTCGGTCGGATGGCCGACAGACTCATAGGACTGGATCCGTGAAGAGACCTGCAGAAATGAGTCGAACTTGTTCTGGAAGGCACGTGCAGCGCCGGGCTCATCCGGCAGATAGCTTTTCGGCATCCGTTCATCGGTCGGACAGAAGATACAGTTGCCCGGACACGGCCACGGTGCAGTCAGCACTGTAACAGTCGTGACACCGCTGAGTGTACGTGTAGGCTTCATGCGGATCTTCGCGAGCAATTCGGGATCTTCCGCAAGTTCACCGCTTTCCACCATCTGATGGTAAGCCAGGACCAGCGTATATTTTGAGATATTGCCCCGCCCGGGCAGCGGATTTTTGCGGATCGTTTTGAAAACGTCCGCCCCGTCCCGGATCTGCAGCAGGAGTTTTTTCGCTTCGGCAATATCTTCCGGAGCGTCCCGCCGGGAAGCCCGCCATTCATCGACACTGCGGGTCTTATAATAAGACGGATCCTGTACGGATGTCATCTCGTGAGTCCTTCTACTTCGGAAACGTCAAAGATCCGGCTGAGCAGTGCGGACCTGTCTGCCTCATCCATATAATGGCTGAGGGCTGCATTGGTGAAGCGGATCGTCAGCAGTTCGGTGTTGATATAGCGGCCGTCATAAAAAACATGCCGGTCAATAAACGCTTCTGCCGTTTCCGGAAGGAAGAATGCCTGGTCAAAAAACAGGTTGCCGAGACCGTAATGGACGAATCCGGTACTGGAAACATCGAACTCCATCGGGATATGGGACTGGGATCCGCTGACGATCACGGCCCCTGCATCCCGGACCGCTTCGAAATCCTGACGGACCGAATCGATCGGCCGAACCTGGAAAACTTCAAGATGCTGGAAGGTAACGATCGGGATGATCCCCTGCTTCCGCAGGACAGCGATCTGCTGTTTCATCAGGTCGAAATCGCAGTGAACTGCGCCCGGCCGCGTATCGGATGCTGTTGCGTACCCCGGCTCTTTGGCGTTGCAGCCGAGAAAGCCGAAGGTATTGCCGTTATGTGAAACGATATAAGGCTGCTGGCCTTCATTGAGATCATGTCCCCCGCCGTAATAGGGCATTCCGGCTTCGTCGTACATGTCAAGCGTCAGTTCCACTGCCTCATCGCCGTAATCCCCGAAGTGGTCGCCGTCAAGCTCAATGACATCCGTTCCGATGTCTTCCAGAAGGGACATATAGGCTTTCTTGGAACAGAATACCAGCCCGTCATAGTGGTCGCGGATCACGCAGACTTCGGCGAAGGGTACTTCGTTATTGATGTGGAGAATGTCGGCATTGACCAGCGGTTCGCGGATCAGGGATGCCGGATAAAGCGGGTCCAGATCCATGTACTGGGCTGTGCCCCGGACCATGGCGGTAACGCCGGTCAGGACCATCGTGGTCAGCTTCGATGCGTCGCGGTTGCTGACGGGCAGATCCGCAGGGTCCGTTCCTTCAGCAAAATCACCGGTCACTGCGGTAAGCGGCCAAGTATCCGGATCGAAACGGTTGTCAAGAATATCAGCCCCATCCAGGAAGATGACCTTCCTGCGCGGTTCAATATCTTCAAACGGGATGATCATCCAGGAAGAAGCCAGATTCTGGTCTTTATAAATATCGGCTCTGGAAAGGATCCTGACATTTTTCGTATCGGGCGCGCATCCGAAAACCGATGTAAGGGGATCCGTCTCTTCTTCGGCGATCAGGATCTCATTCACATTTTCAGGGCCTTCAAGCGTGCCACATTCACCGTTCCACAGACATTTCAGGGACTCAAAAGTTATATTATCGCAAACGGTCAGGTAAGGTGCAGTCACGGTATAAACTCTGCGGGAAGGTTCCGCTGCATCAGCGGCGGCGGTGCAGCAAAGCGCTAAAAGCAAAAGAAACAGAACGGAAAATCTGATGTTTTTCATTATGTACAGAAATAAGCTCCTTATATAGAAAGCCCTGTAAGCAGGGCGGGATCAGTATTGTTCGATAAAGGTGTCAATGATCCACCAGCGGTTCCAGTATAGCAGAAAAATCAGTGCGGCAGGAAACACCGCGTTCAGAATGTTGACCGGATCATTCCAGAGCGGGAAAACAAATAGCTGCAGGGACCATGGCAAAATGAAAAGAAGACCGGCAAGGACAAGACTGTAGATCCGCCCCCGGTTTTCCCACCGCAGCAGCATTTTGTCGATCGAATATATCGCCGGGATCCAGAGAATGTAAAGGTGCTTTCCGATGTTCGGGATCCCGACCAGAAATCCGGTGCAAAGTGTGAGTGCGGTGACCCATTCCATACCATTGGCGTCTTTCCGGATATTGATGATCCATTCGGCGAGTGTGATCAAAATAAAAAAGCCGGAGATCGCCCAGCCGATCCTGCCGCCCAGTTCAGGCTGGCGGAGTTCGATCAGTCTGGAGAGGTTGACCGGGTTCAGATATTTCAGATAGTAAACCATTGATCTGAGATACAGCATGAACCAGTTCGTCTGGAAAAGCATCGCGATCAGGAAGAGCAGTGCAAAGACCATCACGGCCCAGGCAACGATCGTACCCCTTTCATGGAAAAGACACCAGAGGCAGACCCAGAGGATCGGGAGGATCATGACACTGGGTTTGACGGATGCGAAAGCAAGCATGATGCCGGCGAGTTCCGTTTCACCGTCACGGAGCGCGGCCATGGCGATCAGAAAGAAGGTGACTGCGAGGATCGAAATGTCTCCGTCTGTAAGGGCTGAAACCGAATAGTAGTTCAGCAGCAGAACCGAGGCACACACATAAACCGGGATCAGCCGGTTCTGGATCCGGAACCCGCGCAGGAGACGAAATGCCGAATATATCAGGGCGGCTTCAAGGAAAAGCCGCCACAGTGTCAGCGCTATTTTGAAATTGCTGATAAACGTGAACGGGATCACCGGGAGGATCGCATAAAGCGGCAGGGAAAAACCGCTGATGTTCGGATCCTCCGGATATCTTGCGGCCGCCTGTTCAAACAGCTCGTCCGCGTAGGGGTTCTGGCCCTGCGCGAACAGGACACGGCCGGTGAGCCAGTAGCTGTAGAAACTGCTCCCGTATTCGGTGTTGACCGTGAACAGGACATTGGGAACGATCAGGATAACAGCGATCCCAAGGCCGAGCATGATCATGGACGGCCTGAACGAGAACAGTTTCCGCAGCGGAGAGGCGTTCATTTCGCCCTTAGATCTCTACCTCATATACACGGTGGCGTTTGATCGGCTTCAGCCCGAGCGTGGCCATTTCCCGCTGTACTTCATGAGCGGTATCGGCCATCTGTACGGCTTCAACATATTCGAACTGAGGATACTGCTTCATGATCTCCATCATGGAACAGTAAAGCAGTGCGTTGCCGCCGCTCTTGTGGTATTTTTCAAGCAGGCCGAGCCCGTTCAATGCGCAGTACTGGGTCTTTTTGAGTTCAAGGACCATATCAAGAAGGAGGGCCGGGTTGGTCAGCTTGCCGTTATGGCGCTGCATGGCTGCCGAAATATCCGGGAAGTTCACGAGGAAGCCGACGATCTCGTCTTCTTCGTTCGTAATGAAGCGGAGCAGTCCGGGAACGACGAAGGTCAGGACGTTGTCGACAAAGAAGTCAAATTCCTTCTGCGTGAGCGGGAAGTATTCCCAGTTGTTTTTGAAGGAGTCAAAATACATTTCGCAGATGCGTTTCGCGTCTTTGCGGATATCGGCCTTGTTTTTATAGGTCATGATCTTCAGTTTGCCGCGTTTTTTCACGATATCGGCAACTTTGTAGACCTTTTCGGGAAAATCGAATTCGCTTACTTTTGCCTGCATTGAGGTGTATTCATTGATGCGGTAAAAACCGTAGGTCTCATAAAGCTTCTGGTAATAAGGATAGTTGTAGCAGGAGAAGTTCATGGACTGGCGCTGTTCGAACCCTTCAACAAGGACGCCGTACCCGTCAAACAGGGAAAAGCCCTTCGGCCCTTTCAGCTTGTTCAGACCCTTGCTGCGGGCCCATTCGGCAGCCGCGTCAAAGAGCGCGTTCGCGACTTCCTGATCATCGATCGAATCAAACAGGAAGATATCGCCGCTGCTCTGATTGTGATATTTATTGTAGGCAGTGTTGTTCAGTACGGCTGTGCGTCCGACGATTTTTCCGTCTTTCCACGCGGTGAAGAAATCGGCATCAGAGTGTTCATAGAAAGGGTGCTTCTTTTTGTTCAGCATCGTTTCAATGTCATTCCGGAAAGGCGGGACCCATTGCGGGCAGTCTTTATAGAGATCGTAATGGAATTGTACAAATTCCCTGACCTCTTTCTTGTTTTCGGTATTGACCTTGCGGATCTCGATCATAATAACCCCCAATTTATATGATTATTTGAATTTTAACGCATAATTCGCAAAATACGGAAAGGAAACGCTTCATTTTGTTAATCTACTGAGGTAAAAATGCCATTTGGGCTCCATACCAAAATCAGGACCACCGGCTGAGCCGGTGGTTTGCTCTGCGCCTGTAAGGCGCTGGTACCCGCGTGCGCTTGTAAGCGCAGGTCTGTAAACGCTTTGCTGTGCACATGGCTATCGGAAGGGATTGCTTCGCAGGGCGCGGCCCGGTCGTTC
>CADBKS010000129.1 GCA_902795255.1 uncultured Chloroflexota bacterium | reverse complement strand
AAAGCCGCCCGTCGCCCCCGGCACCCCAAGTTTATTGAGCCTGAGACGCCACATTTATTTATGCATCCGCGGCTCATAATAAGACTCACCCGTACATAATGGCGGATACCTGTTACTGTTGATGGTTGTATAAAACCACTCCGGAAATGTCTGGCCTGATCCTGCCTGTATTGCAAAAATACGGATGCTTCAGCTTCGGACACGCGGACGGCTCCGAGCCTTTTTGTCCGGTCCATTGTGGGAGATCTGGGCACGATGGTTATAAACTTCCTTCCGCCTGGTTTTCCTGAAAAGGTTGTGACCCAACCCGACAGCGCCCTCCCCTCAAAACAAGAGAAAACGGGCGGAGTTGTGAATCAATCCGCCCGTAATCCTAAAGCGCCCCCAGAGGGAGTCGAACCCCCAACCTCCTGATTCGAAGTCAGTCACTCTGTCCATTGAGCTATGAGGGCATGCGATTAGTATACCATCGTTTCGGACAAAAATGATTTTTTCCATCTTTTTTCAGGATTGACGCGGGAAGCGTATATAATAATATTCGCTGTCCGCTGCGGGCAGCATAGAATGACTGACTGATAAAGAGGAAAACAAATGCAAGACCTTACTTACGCCTACCCTGTGGACCGGGAAGAAATGTACCGGCTCGTCTGCAAACAGCTGGATTCACTGACGGCAGATGAAGAACTTGTGATCCCGAACCTCGCGAACGCGGCAGCGCTGCTGACGGCCGCTATGGAACACATCAACTGGGTCGGCTTTTATTTGATGCGTGCGGACGAACTGGTGCTCGGCCCCTATCAGGGGAAACCTGCCTGTATCCGGATCCCGGTCGGAAAGGGTGTCTGCGGAACAGCGGTCAAAGAAGACGCGGTACAGTGTGTTCCGGATGTGGAGCAGTTCCCGGGACATATTGCCTGCGACAGCAGCTCCAGATCCGAGATCGTCGTGCCGATCCATTTTGACGGGCTGGTCGTCGGTGGCCTGGATATCGACAGCCCGCGGAAAAAGAATTTTGACAAAAAGAATTTTGACCGGACGGATATAGAAGGCCTGACCGCATTCGTCAGCGTGCTGGAGAAAGACTGCGACTGGCGCGAGTTCAAAATCATGTGATCTTCCGTGCTGCCGGCTCTCCTGCCGGTACACCTGAAACAGGGACACCCCCGCCCAGGCCTGTCCCTGTTTTTGTTTATCCCCTCCCTGTGCGTATATAAAATCGAATGACATTTGTCAGGCCTGATTGGTGATAATATTCATTAGACAGAAATTTCACTTATGGTATATTTGAGATACGGGCGTGCACGAGCACGGCTTTAGCAGTATCAACAAAAAACAGCATTTTTTATTTTTTTGCAAAGGAACGTGCACGAACACGGAAACCCAAACAGTGACCAAGGAGAAAGATATGAGTGAAGTTTTTGCCGGGATCCCGAAGATCAAATATGAAGGGCCTCAGAGCGATAATCCGTACGCATTCAAGTTTTATGATCCGGAAGAAGTGATCGCAGGCCGGAAGATGAAAGACCATCTGCGCTTTTCCATGGCGTGGTGGCACACACTGTGCGCGAACGGCACGGATATGTTCGGTGTCGGTACCGTTGACAAGAGCTTCGGTACCAGCGACCCGATGGATCTGGCGAAGGCCAAGGTCGATGCCGGGTTTGAGATCATGGACAAGACCGGGATCGAGTTTTTTGCCTTCCATGACCGTGATATCGCTCCGGAAGGGGAGAACCTGGCCGAGACCAACAAGAACCTTGATGTGATCGTGGATCTCATTGAGAAGAACATGAAATCCAGCGGCAAGAAACTGCTGTGGGCGACCGCCAATATGTTCGGCAACCCGCGTTATATGCACGGTGCCGGTACCTCCCCGAACGCGGATGCCTTTGCCTATGCGGCAGCACAGGCGAAGAAAGCCATCGAAATCGCGGTGCGGCTGAATGCGGAAGGTTACGTCTTCTGGGGCGGCCGTGAGGGGTATGACACCCTCCTCAACACCAACATGGGGCTGGAGCTGGACAACATGGCCCGCCTGCTCCGCATGGAGATCGATTACGGGCGTTCACTCGGTTTCAAAGGCAACTTCTATATCGAACCGAAACCGAAGGAACCGACGAAGCACCAGTATGACTTCGACTCCGCCACGGTGATCGGCTTCCTGCGCAAGTACGGTCTGGATATGAAGCTGAATATCGAAGCCAACCACGGGACGCTTGCCGGCCATACCTTCCAGCATGAGCTGCGCGTGGCACGGACCGAAGGCTATTTCGGTTCCGTCGATGCCAACATCGGCGATATGCTGCTCGGCTGGGATACGGATGAGTTCCCGTACAATGTCTACGATACGACACTGGCGATGTACGAAGTGCTCAAGGCCGGCGGTTTTGAGAAGGGCGGTCTGAACTTCGACTCTAAGACCCGCCGTCCGTCCTGTGGTCTGGATGATATCTTCAACGCCCACATCATGGGGATGGATACCTTCGCCCTCGGTCTGCGGATGGCTGACAAGCTGATCCGCGACGGCCGGATCGACAGGTTCGTTGAAGAACGCTACGCCAGCTACAACAGCGGTATCGGCAAGAAGATCGTTGACGGGACCGCGACCGTTCAGGAACTGGAAGAATATGCCCTGAAGATGGGGGATGTGAAGACCAACACCAGCGGCCGTCAGGAGTATCTGGAAGCGGTGATGAACCAGGTGATGTTCAGCTGAATATCACGTTTGAAAACGTGCATTATGCCACTTTCGCATAATGAAGCGTTCGATTAAAATGTGTGTAGTTTATAAAAGAATGTCTCCGGACATTCTCTAAAACCCGAAAGGGTCATAAACAAAAGGAGTATTGTATGAAGAAATTTTTGTTACTGGTGCTTGTGATGGCGCTCTGCCTGTCTTTCTCGGTCGTATCCGCTGAAAAGGTTGGCGTGTCCATGCCGACGAAGGATCTGCAGCGCTGGAACCAGGATGGTGCCAACATGCAGGCTCAGCTTGAAGAAGCCGGTTATGAAGTCGATCTTCAGTTCGCCAGCAATGATGTTCAGACCCAGCTTTCCCAGCTCGAGAACATGATCAACAGCGGCTGCGACGTTCTGGTCATCTCCGCGATCGAAGGTTCTTCCCTCGGTTCCGCTCTGGCGCTGGCCGCGGAAAATGATGTGGTCGTCATTGCTTATGACCGCCTGCTGATGGAATCCCCCAACGTCAACTATTATGCGACGTTCGATAACTACGGTGTCGGCACCATCCAGGGTACCTATGTGAAGGAAACCCTTGATCTCGACAACGCCGAAGGCCCGTTCAATATCGAATTCACCGCCGGTGACCCGGGCGACAACAACGCCGGTCTGTTCTTCGCCGGTGCTATGGATGTCCTGCAGCCTTACATCGATGCCGGCAAGCTCGTTGTGAAGTCCGGTCAGACCGATTTCAGCGAAGTCGCCACCCCGGCATGGGCTACCGAAACCGCCCAGAACCGCGCGGAGAACATCCTGTCCTCCTTCTATGCTGACGGCTCCAACGTGGATGTCTGGCTCTGCTCCAACGACTCCACCGCCCTGGGTGTCGAGAACGCTCTGGCCGCCAACTACAACGGTGAATACCCGATCATCACCGGTCAGGACTGCGATATCGCCAACACCAAGAACATGATCGCCGGCAAACAGAGCATGTCCGTCTTCAAGGACACCCGCACCCTGGCTGCCCAGGTCGTCACGATGATCAAACAGATCTTCGCCGGTGAAGAAGTTGAAGTCAACAACACCACCGATTACGACAACGGCGTCATCGTTGTTCCGTCCTTCCTGTGCACTCCGGTCTTCGCTGATGCGAACAACTACAAGGAACTGCTGATCGACTCCGGTTACTACACCGAAGACCAGCTGAAATAATTCAGCGTAAGCCAATATCAGGATACAGGCGGGGGCTCCCGCCTGTATCTTTTCACGGACGGACCGGGTGTGACCCCGGAAAATGACAGGAAGGGTGAAGAATAAAATGGCTGATATTTTGCTGGAAATGAAGAATATCACAAAGACCTTCCCCGGTGTGAAGGCTCTCGACAACGTGAATTTCCGCGTGGAACGCGGAGAGATCCATGCGCTGGTCGGTGAGAACGGAGCGGGAAAGAGCACGCTCATGAATGTCCTGAGCGGTATTTATCCGTACGGGACATACGAAGGCGACATCATTTATGACGGACAGGTCATGCAGTTCACGAATATCAAGGATTCGGAACGCAGAGGCATCGTGATCATTCATCAGGAGCTCGCATTGATCCCTGAGATGACGATCGGTGAAAATATGTTCCTGGGCAACGAACGCGGCAGTAAGTTCGCGATCGACTGGAACACTACCTATTCCGAGGCGGACAAATACCTCAAAATGGTCGGCCTCACAGAAAGTTCAAAGGTGCAGGTGAAAACCATCGGCACCGGCAAACAGCAGCTCGTTGAGATCGCAAAAGCGCTGGCCAAGCAGGCAAAACTGCTGATCCTGGACGAGCCTACATCCTCACTGAATGAAGAAGATTCCCGGGCATTGCTGGACCTGATGCTGCAGTTCAAGAAACAGGGGATGACGATGATCATCATCACCCATAAGCTGAACGAGGTCGCATATGTCGCGGATAAAATTACGGTCCTTCGGGACGGAAGCACAATCGAGACGCTGGACAATCACGGGAAGGAACCGATCAGCGAAGAGCGCATTATTAAGGGAATGGTCGGCCGCGAAATGACCAACCGCTTCCCGAAACGCGAAGGCGTGGAGATCGGTGATATTGAGATGGAAGTCGAAAACTGGACGGTCCATCATCCGCTTTACCCCGAGCGCAAGGTCGTCAATAATGTATCGCTTTACGTCCGCAAAGGTGAAGTTGTCGGGATCTACGGCCTGATGGGTGCCGGGCGTACGGAACTGGCGATGAGCATTTTCGGACAGTCCTACGGTGTGAACTGCAGCGGTAAACTGCGGATCAACGGAAAGAATATCAAACTGCGGAAAAACGAGGCTGACGCGATCAAACATAAGATCGCCTATGTAACGGAAGACCGGAAAGGCAACGGGCTTGTTCTTTCGCAGTCGATCAAGGTGAATACTTCCCTTGCCAACCTGAAGGCCATTGCGGATCACTCTGTGATCGACGCCGATAAGGAATATGCCGTGGCTCAGGAATACCGGGAAAAGCTGAGCATCAAGACGCCTTCCGTGGAACAGCTGGTCGGCAACCTTTCCGGCGGCAACCAGCAGAAAGTCCTCCTGGCAAAATGGATGTTTGCGGATCCGGATATCATGATCCTGGATGAACCGACCCGCGGTATCGATGTGGGCGCGAAATACGAGATCTACTGCATCATCAATGACCTGGCGAAGGCCGGAAAATGCGTTCTGATGATCTCGTCCGAGCTCCCCGAGATCCTTGGAATGAGCGACCGGATCTATGTCATGAATTCCGGTAAGATCCTTGGCGAAATGAATGCCTCTGATGCCACTCAGGAAAAAATTATGGCGATGATCCTTCAGTCCGGAAGGGGGGATTGAGCATGAACATTAATTCGATCGGTAACTTTCTCAAGAAATATACCATGGTCCTTGCCCTGGTCGCTGTAGCGGTCCTGTTTTCGATCACAACGGGCGGCAGGATCCTTTATCCCCAGAATATCAACAACCTGATCTCCCAGAACGGTTACGTATTTGTGCTGGCTTCCGGGATGCTGCTCTGTATTCTGACGGGCGGCAACATTGATCTGGCTGTCGGATCGGTCGTCTGCTTTACCGGGGCGATCGGCGTCGTTATGATGAAAAACGGCGCGAACATGTGGCTCGCTGTTCTGGTGATGCTCCTGGTCGGGCTGGCGATCGGTGCTTTTCAGGGTTTCTGGATCGCAAAAGTATATGTGCCGCCCTTCATCGCGACGCTGGCCGGCATGTACGCTTTCCGCGGCCTTTCGAATGTTGTGCTGAACGGTTACGCGGAGACGATCTCCAATCAGACCTTCCTGAAGATCTTCGGCGGAGGAGCGGACTGCTATATTCCTGATTTTCTCGGCGGAGGATCCGGGCTGAATATCACCTGCATCGTATTCGGTGTTGTCCTCGCCCTGGTTTTTGCGGTGCTGCAGATCCGCAGGGTTTCCGTTCAGAAGCGTATGGGCATCATCCGTTCGGTGGCCGGCGATTATGTCCGGATGGTTATTATTGCCGTACTGATCCTGTGGGTCGCTTATAAACTGGCCTCCTACAAGGGGATCCCGACGGTTCTGATCTGGATCGGGATCGTCCTGCTTGTCTACAACTATATAACGACCAAAACGGCCATCGGGCGTTACCTTTACGCGGTCGGCGGCAACGAAAAGGCTACGGCGCTTTCCGGGGTCAATACCCGCAATGTGTTCCTTTTCGCTTACGCGAACATGGGCTTTCTGGCAGGACTCGCGGGGATTCTGAACGTCGCCCGCGCGGCCGG
Organism: uncultured Chloroflexota bacterium; assembly: GCA_902795255.1. The sequence goes on along the minus strand of CADBKS010000129.1, from coordinate 2,552 downwards.
TGCCCAGCCGACCTTCGGCCAGGGGTATGAGATGGATGCGATCGCGGCCTGCTTTATTGGCGGTGCTTCCGCTTACGGCGGTACCGGGAAGATCTCCGGGGTGATCATCGGTGCCCTGCTGATGGGGCTGATCAACCAGGGAATGAGCATTATGGGCATTGATTCTAACTTTCAGCGTGTGGTCAAGGGGCTTGTGCTGATGCTGGCAGTGATGTTTGATGTGCTTTCAAAGCGTCAGAAGCGGTAGGAAAGGAGGATGAATCAATATGGAAAACAGTATTTCAAAATCCGGAAATCCCGTGCTTGCCGTGCTCAGAAAAAATGCAATGCTTTTTGTCCTTGTGCTGGTTTATGTGTTCTTTATGATCACGACGAAGGGCGGCATTTTTCAGCCGGCCCAGTTTAAGGCGCTGATCGATCAGAACGCGTATGTCTATATTCTGGGTACCGGTATGCTGATGTGTATGCTGACCGGCGGCAATATCGACCTGTCCTGCGGTTCATTTGTCTGTGTATTGGGTGCGATCGGCGGCCTGCTGATGGTAAACAAGGGAATGAGCACCGGAGTCGGGATCCTTCTGATGCTGCTTATCGGTATCGCTTACGGCTGTCTGCTGGGGTATCTGATTGCTTATATCAATATTCCGCCATGGATCGCCACGCTGGCCGGTTATCTGGCTTTCCGCGGTCTCGGTACTTCGATCCTGAGCAATAATTCAAAAACCGGTTCCATCGCGATCGCGTCCAAGGCTGATTTCATCAGTATTTTTACCGGGAAGATCTTCGGTACAAAGCCGAAAGTCTTCAACTGGCCGTGCATGATCGCGGGTATTGCTGCCGCGGTGATCACTGTCCTGGTGATCTTCAGCACACGTGCCACAAAGCTGCGCAAGGGATATGTGGCGGATTCATTCGGAAGCGCCGCGCTGAAGAGCGCCCTGGCTGCCGCGGCGATCCTCCTGATCATGTGGAAGCTCGCGCACGCAGGCGGCATTCCGACGCCGCTTGTCTGGGTCGTAGTTGTGGTGCTCATCTACAGCTTCATCACGGAAAAAACCACGCTCGGCCGTCATTTCTATATGGTCGGCGGCAACAAGGAAGCCGCCCGCATGTCCGGTGTCAACACGCATAAGATCATGTTCCTGGCTTACCTGAACATGGCTTTCCTGACCTCCCTGACGACGATGATGGTCCTGGCAAGAACGCAGGCAGCCAACTCCACGGCGGGCAACAACTTCGAAATGGATGCCATTTCGGCCTGTGTGGTCGGCGGTGTTTCGGCCAGCGGCGGTGCCGGCTCTGTCTTCGGCATGGTGATCGGTTCCACGCTGATCGGTGTCATCAACCTGGGCATGAGCCTGATGGGGATCGACGCGAACTGGCAGAAGGTCGTCAAGGGCGTCGTACTGCTCGGTGCGGTGGCTTTTGATATCCTCGGGAAACAGAACTTCAGCTGGAAGTCCCTGATCCCCTTCCGGAAGAAAGCCTGATCGGAATTTCCGCATCAGCGTTCAGACTGGAAACTTTTTCAGACAGATCCTGTATAAAACGAAAATTCCCTCCGGTACCGGAGGGAATTTTCATGTGTATCGTGACGGCCCTGACTGACTGTCTTGCGGTCCGGACCGTTTTCATCCGTCAGAACGTCCGTCACTGTCCGTAATAGGCGTTTTTTCCATGTTTGCGGAGGTAGTGCTTATCCAGCAGGGCCTGCTGCATATCCGGAAGCTGCGGATCGAGCATTTCGGCATGATAGTTCATTTCCGCAACGGTCTCCATCACCATCATGTTGTGGACCGCGTTGAACGGATCCCTGCCCCAGGAGAACGGACCGTGGGAATGCACGAGAACACCCGGGACCGCGTCCGGGTCGATATCCCGAAATGTTTCGGCGATCACGTTGCCGGTCTCAAGCTCATACTGCCCATGGATCTCCGCATCGGTCATCTTTCGGGTGCAGGGGATCGCTCCGTAAAAATAATCTCCGTGGGTCGTCCCGAGCGGGCGGATTGGCAGCCCTGCCTGGGCATAGGAAACAGCCCATTTGCTGTGGGTATGAACGACTCCGCCGATATCCGGAAAACTTCGGTAAAGCACCAGATGGGTCGCCGTATCGCTGCTGGGTTTGTATTTCCCTTCGACCCGTTCTCCGCTCGCAAGATCCACGACGACCATATCTTCAGGCTTCAGTTCCTCATATTCGACGCCGCTGGGTTTGATGACCATCAGACCGCTTTCCCGGTCGATCCCGCTGACATTGCCCCAGGTGAAGATCACAAGGCCGTATTTCGGGAGAAGCAGATTCGCTTCCCATACTTTTTCTTTCAGTTCTTCGCCGGCTGCAGTTCATCCACCATCATGGCGGACGCGGATGAAGTCGACGGATTCAACCGCTTCATCGAAGTCTACAAAAACTGTCTGGATGTGGAAAAACTTGCCATTGAGAGGTTCTGATCATGCTCGAAGAACTGAAAGAAAAAGTATGGGAAGCGAATCTGCTTCTCCCGAAATACGGCCTTGTGATCTTCACCTGGGGCAATGTCAGCGGGATC
>CADBKS010000128.1 GCA_902795255.1 uncultured Chloroflexota bacterium | reverse complement strand
CCATCGCGCGGATCATGCGTCCGGCCCGGGATTCCGTAAACGGCATATCGGACCGTTCTCCGTGATCTCCGGTCGCGAACGGTGCGGCCGCGTAGAGAAAATCGAGCTTTACGAAGTCGAAGCCCCACTCTTCAAAGATCCGTCTGAAAACACCGGTGAGATATTCCCGAACGCCCGGATGGTCGATATCCAGGGCGAAGGATCCGCCCCAGTTCGGTCCGGCCTGCCATGGTTTCCCTCTGTATCGGAGCAGATAGTCGGAATGTCCGCGGAAGAGAGCGGACCGGCGGGAGCATACGAAGGGGGCCAGCCACAGCCCTGCTTTGAATCCCGCGTCATGGATCTCCCGCACAAGCGGTTTCAGACCGCGCGGAAATTTCCGGCTGTCGGCGGTTTCCCAGTCGCCGGCCCGGGATTCCCAGCCGTCATCGATCTGGAACAGATCGCCCGGATCAAACAGACTGCGGGCTCCCCGCAGATCGTCCAGTATGCTTTTTTCACTGATGCGTGTATAGTGGTTGTACCAGCTTGAATATCCCCTGATGCGCGGTGTGCTGCTGCGGATTTCGAGGGCTTCGAACCACCGATCAAAGACATCTCTTTCGGATCCTTCCGCGTAAAAGAGGTCAAAGGCCGGAAACGCTGTTCCCGCAGCTGCCATGCCCGCGCAGTCCCGCTCAAGTGTGAGAAGTGCTGTGCTGACGTCATAGCTGAGCAGGGTGTAACCCGGCCGTTCATTCAGGGACGCGATCAGCCGGTACGTTTCCCTGTTCCGGAAATAGCAGTAAGAAAAACCGTGGAATACGCCCTTTTTGTGCGGGTATCGGATAAAGTGGTAATCGCCGAACCGGTCGATCCCCGCCAGATCGAGCCCGATTTTCGGGAATCCGCCCAGCCCGCGGATCCGGTCCCCCGGTGCGTATTCCGGACAGTAGGTCCAGGTTTGATAGCCGTTAAAAAACATTTTCGGAGAAGGCGGGACGGGAAGCTCTGCCCTGACGGTATTCAAGACCTCTCCCGGACGGACCGGCACGGACAGATGGTTCTCCCCGGGCCGGATCGTGAATGATCCGCTTTTTTTGTTTACGCGCCATTTCAGTTCTGTCTGCAGTTCCATGCGGTATTCTCCCGACGGCAGATGAGCGCCGTTATGAATCTATTTTATCAGTCTTTGCCGGGGCGGAATTCATTATGAAAATAAAAACCCGCCGGTTCCGGCCGGCGGGCTGTTCGTTTCAGGAGACTCCTGAATGTGTTTTACATGACGCCGTGGTAAACGTACCCGGCAGATTCGATCGCGTTTTTGACAGCGGCTTCATCGAAGGCACCCTTGAGGGTGATCACAGCGTTTCCGGCTTCGTGGTCGGCTTTCGCTTCGGCAACGAAGGGCAGTGCTTCCAGAGCCTTCTTGGTTGTCTGTTCGCAGTGGCCGCACATCAGGCCTTCGATATTGACCGTTACCTGATCTTTGCTGCCGGCTGCGTTCCCGGCGACACCCTTGTAAACATATCCGGCGGATTCGATCGCGTTTTTGACCGCGGCTTCATCCATCCTGCCGGTGAGGGTGATCACGGCATTTCCGGCTTCGTGGTCGGCTTTCGCTTCGGCAACGAAGGGCAGTGCTTCCAGCGCTTTCTTGGTGGTCTGTTCGCAGTGGCCGCACATCAGACCTTCGATATTGACCGTTACCTGTTCTTTCGGACCTTCATCCAGAACGACCGGAGCGACAGGGGCGGATTCGAAGTGGAAATCCGGAATGACGATGTTCTTTTTCTTGCCGCGCGGTTTGTCATGTTTGGAATCATGCAGCTTGAAGAGGTTCAGGCGCAGTGCGTTCATGCAGACCGTGAAGCTGGAGAGGCTCATGGCCGCCGCACCGTACATCGGGTTCATCTTCCATCCGTAAAGACCTGCAGCCAGCGGGATGCAGATGGCATTGTAGAAGAATGCCCAGAACAGGTTTTCATAGATATTGCGCAGGGTCGCGCGGCTGAGGCGGATCGCAGCGGAGACATCGGTCAGTTTGCTGTTCATCAGGACGACGTCGGCGCTGTCGATGGCAACGTCCGTACCGGCGCCGATGGCGATACCGATATCCGCACGGGTCAGGGCCGGGGCATCGTTGATGCCGTCACCGACCATGGCGACCTTGCCGCTTTCCTGCAGCTTGCGGATCACGGCTTCCTTACCGTCCGGCAGGACACCTGCGATCACGTTGCTGACACCGGTCTGGGCAGCGATGGCTTTCGCGGTCTTTTCGTTATCGCCGGTCAGCATGACGGTGGTGAGGCCGAGGTTGTTCATCTGGCGGATCGCATCCGGAGAATCCGGTTTGATCACATCAGCAACAGCGATAATGCCGAGCAGCTTTCCGTTTTCGGCAAAGAACAGCGGGGTCTTGCCTTCGGACGCGAATTTTTCCGCTTTCTCTGCAACATCAGCCGGAAGTTTCACCAGAGATTCGATATATTTGCGGCTGCCGCCGTTGATCGTGCTGCTGCCGAGTCTGCCGATCAGACCGTTGCCTGGCAGGGCTTTGAAGTCGCTGACTTCGGAGGACTGTTTGACGCCCTTCGCTTCGGCTTCCGCGACGACCGCACGGGCAAGCGGGTGTTCACTCTTCTGTTCGAGTGCGTAAGCTTTTTCAAGCAGCTGAGGATCCAGCGCGACGACATCGGTGACTTTCGGTTCGCCCTGGGTGATCGTACCGGTCTTGTCCATCACGACGATGTCGATGCGGCCGGTGTTTTCAAGGGATTCACTGGTCTTGAAGAGGATCCCGTTCTTGGCACCGAGGCCGTTGCCAACCATGATGGCCACAGGGGTCGCAAGACCGAGCGCGCACGGGCAGGAAATGACCAGCACGCAGATGCCGCGGGCAAGGGCGTCGCTCAGGTTTGCCCCGGCGATCAGCCAGCCGATGACAACGATCAGGGAGATGCTGATGACAGCCGGAACGAAGACAGCGGAGACTCTGTCCGCGATGCGGGCGATCGGGGCCTTGGTGGCGGCTGCATCGGAAACCATCTGGATGATCTGGGCCAGCGTGGTGTCTTCACCGACACGGGTCGCCTGACAGCGGATGTAACCGGACTGGTTGGTGGTGGCGGCGCTGACGTGGTCGCCTTCAGCCTTATCGACCGGGATGGATTCACCCGTCAGTGCGGATTCGTTGACCGCGCTGGTGCCTTCAAGGACAATACCGTCGACTGGGATGTTTTCCCCCGGGCGGACAACGAAGATATCGCCGGTGCGGACTTCATCGATCCCGACTTCCACTTCTTTCCCGTCACGCAGCAGGACCGCGGTCTTCGGGGCCAGCTTCATCAGGCTCTTCAGCGCATCGGTGGTGCGGCCCTTGGACATGGCTTCCAGCATCTTCCCGACGGTGATCAGACACGGGATCATGGCTGCTGTTTCAAAATACAGCTCGTTGTGGTAGATGTGGTGCAGTTCGCTGTTGGGTGTCCCAGTCGTGAGCATGCCGCACATCTTGAAGAATACAAATGTGCTCCAGCCGAAAGCGACGGAGGAACCGAGCGCGACCAGCGTGTCCATGTTCGGTGCGCCGTGGAAAACGGACTTAAACCCGGATGTGAAGAATTTGTTGTTGATGATCATGACAGCAGCGGCCAGGATCATCTGGACCAGCGTCAGACCAAGGTGATTGTGCTGGAAATAGGAAGGCAGCGGCCAGCCCCACATGTTGAAGCCCATCGTGACATACATCAGGGCAATCAGGAAACCGACGGAAAGGATCAGACGGCGCTTCAGTTTCGGCGTTTCGTGGTCCTTCAGGGCTTCCTCTTCCGCTGCGTAATTGCTGGATTTGGCAGCACTTTTGTCGGCGTTCTTCAGACTGGCACCGTAACCGGCGTCGGTCACGGCTTTAATGATCTCTCCTGAGGAGGCTGTTCCTTCGACGCCCATCGAGTTCGTCAGCAGGCTGACGGAGACCGACTTGACACCGGGAACCTTCGAAACGGCTTTTTCAACCCGGGCCTGGCAGGCTGCGCAAGTCATTCCGGTAACAACATATTGTTCCATAAGATTTGTCCTTTCTTACTTCATCAATTTTTGTGTCAGTTTAACGAATTCGTCGATCGCCTCATTGTTCCCGCTGCGGATGTCTTCAGAGACACAGCTGCGGATATGACACGCGAGCAGTTCCTTGTTGAAGCTGTTCAGCGCACTGGTGACCGCTGATACCTGGTAGAGAATGTCCGGACAGTAGGCGTTTTCCTCGACCATTTTCTGGATCCCGCGGATCTGTCCTTCCGCCTTGCGCAGCCGGCGGACCAGAGATTGTACTTCTTCCTCGCTCCGGTTCTTTTTCCGCATGCTGCAGTGCGGGCATTTTACTTCTTCACTCATTTTTCCCTCTTCTTTATACTTCACGAAGATACCCACGGGGGGTATTTGGATACTGGTGATAGTATATACCCACTGGGGGTATTAAGTCAAGACATTTTCAATTAAAGTTACCCTCTGAAAATTACCTCTGAAAATTACACAGTCCGCCAATAGAACTATAATGGAGAAGACCGGAGCAATTAATGATGCGAATAAAGATCTCCCGCTCATTTTTCCTTCTGACAGCCGGCATCATGGCGGCTCTCACCGGCTGTTCCCTGCCGCAGCCGGCCGGACCGCTGCTGACACTGACTGCCGATACTGAAAAACTGCAGACAGCTTCCGCCGGGACTGCCGCGGCAGCGATGACGGCGGCTGCACCGGCAGTTACGGACACACCTTTCCCGACGGACACACCGGTCCCTTCTCCGACAGCCTCTCCGCCCCCCACCTTCGGGCCGTCTCCGACCCCGACGCTCGGACCGGATTTCTTTCATGGTTCGCTGTGGTATGAACCGGAGTATGTGACACAGGAAGGCCTGACCTATAACGGCCGTCCGATCAATACCGGATGCACGGCGGCTTCGCTGCAGATGGTCCTTGATTTCTGGCATGACTATAAAGAGGAATATCAGACGATCAGTGCCCAGCAGCTGATCGACCGGAATGTCCGGCAGGGGCGTTTCGATCCTTCGACGGGGCTGAATATTATGGATACGGCCGATGATCTGAGGGAGCTGGGTTATTATCTCGGTACAAGGCAGGACAGTGATAAAGAAGAGCTGCTGGCGGCGCTCGAACGCTACGGGCCGCTGCCTGTGCTGACGAAGGTCAACTGGACGCCTTTCGGTGCGAACCATATGGCGGTCGTTACGGGCTACGATCCGGAGACAGATACGATCCGTGTGCTGGATCCATGGCAGGTCGGGGGGATCATGGAATTCCCGTATGATAATTTTGACGGGATCTGGGGGCTGAACTATCTTGAGGATGTTTCGGAAACGCTGCAGCGGACTTTCTTTTTCGCGGTGCCTTTTGCTGAACTGTCTCCGGATAACGCGCCGTTTGTTCCCTGGTCCGTCCTTTCGGAACTCAGCAGCGGCGGCTGAATGCTGATGACGTTCCTTATGGGATAACGTGTAAAATGACAGATCCAAAAGATGGTATATAATAGCATTATGAATGTTTGTGAATAGGATATGAGGTTTCGATGAACGAAATATTTGAAAAATTTAAAATGAACGGTCAGACAGCAGTGGTCACGGGAGCCGGACTGCTCGGCAGTCAGTTTGCAAAAACGCTGGCTCAGGCAGGCGCGGATGTGATCGTTGCGGATCTGAACATGGATCTGGCGGAAAAAGCGGCGGAAGCGGCCCGCGCAGACGGCGGCAGCTGTTATGCATTTAAACTGGATGTTACGGATCCTGCTTCCACGAAAGCGATGGCAGATTTTGCCGTGGAGAAGACCGGACGCCTGGATGCACTGATCTGCAGCGCGGCAATGGATCCGAAATTCGACGCGACCCATGCGAGAAACACCAATAATTTTGAAGATTATCCGCTGGATCAGTGGCAGGCGGCCGTTAATGTGAATCTGACCGGGCTTTTCCTGTGCGCACAGGCAGCGGTAAAGCCGATGAAAAAGCAGAATCACGGCGTGATCATCAACATCTGCTCAACGTACGGTCTGGTCGGACCGGATCAGCGGATCTATGAAAAAGAAGGAATGGATCCGGAGAACCGTCAGTACAAGCCGGTTTATTATTCGGTGACGAAAGCCGGTGTGGTCGGACTGACAAAATATCTGGCGACCTATTACGCCGGGACCGGGATCCGCGCGAACTGCCTGACCCCCGGCGGCGTATTCAACAACAATGACGATGAATTTGTCGCGCACTACTCAGCCCGTGCGGTCCTGGGGAGAATGGCCCATCAGGATGAAATGAACGGCGCGATCCTCTTCCTGGCATCGGATGCTTCTACATATATGACCGGCGCGAATCTGGTCGTGGACGGCGGGTGGACAGCATGGTAAAGAAGCCCGAAGTTCTTGCGATCATACCGGCGCGCGGCGGTTCCAAGGGGATCCCCCGAAAGAACATCAAATCCTTTGCCGGTTACCCGCTGATCGCTTACAGCATCGCTGCCGGACTGCAGTCTGAACTTACGACACGTGTGATCGTATCCACGGATGATGAAGAGATCGCCGAGGTCGCCCGAAAGTGGGGCGCCCAGACGCCTTTTCTCCGCCCGGCCGAATTCGCGGCGGACAATACACTGGATCTGCCGGTTTTCCAGCACGCGCTGACCTGGCTGAAGGAACACGAAGGGTACGTCCCGGATATCGTCCTTCAGCTTCGCCCTACTTCCCCCGCCCGTCCGCGGACCCTTCTGGATGACGCGATCCGTCTTTTAATGGATCACCCGGAAGCCGACTCTGTCCGCGGTGTGGTCCCTGCCGGTGAAAATCCCCATAAAATGTGGCGGGTCGATCCGGAAACCGGACTGATGCACGGACTGCTGAAGGTGGACGGGATCGATGAACCCTATAATGCTCCCCGGCAGAAGCTGCCTGTGGTCTACTGGCAGACCGGACACATTGACGCGATCCGTCCGGAACGGACTTTTATGGCAGGGGACAGCATGAGCGGAAAAAACATCCTGCCGCTCTTCCTGGATCCGTCCTTTACGATCGATATTGACACCCCGTTCGACTGGGTCCGCTATGAGTGGCTGGTCACTCACGCGGGACTGGATATGGTCTGGCCCGGAAAGCGCCGCCGCGCGCTCCCGAAGGAACCGAAGCTGGTCGTTTTTGATTTTGACGGTGTCATGACCGATGACTGTGTGATCGTTGACCAGAACGGCATCGAGAGTGTCCGCTGTTCCCGTGCTGACGGTGCCGGGATCCGGATGATGAATGAAAAGAAGATCCCCATGGTTGTTCTCTCCTCCGAACGCAACCCGGTGGTGATCCAGCGCTGCAAAAAGCTCGGGCTGGAATGCATCCACGGTGTGCTGAAGAAGGGCGATACGCTTGTGAACTACCTGAAAGAAAACCAGATCGATCCGGACGACGTGGTCTATATGGGCAATGATCTGAACGACCTGCCGTGTTTCCCGATCGTCGGGTGTGCGGTCGTTCCGGCAGATGCGCATGCCAGAGCGCGGAATGAAGCTGATCTGGTGCTTGCTCACGAAGGCGGAAACGGTGCGGTCCGGGAACTCTGTGATATTCTCACAGGCCAGGCGTAGGAAAAATCTAAAGGAAAAATATGGCAAAAGAATTAAAAATTGGCTCTCATGTGATCGGTGAAGGTCATCCGGTCTATATTATCGCGGAGATCGGGATCAATCACAACGGGGATATCAGGATCGCAGAGGAAATGATCCGTGCGGCAAAAAATGCCGGGGTCAGCGCCGTGAAGTTTCAGAAGCGGACCCCGCTGCTTTGTGTCCCGCCGGAAGAGCGGACGAAAATGAGAGAAACCCCCTGGGGGTATATCACGTATCTGGAATACCGTGAGCACGTGGAATTCGGGCATGATGAATATGCACGGATCAATGAGCTCTGCAAAGAACTCGGGATCGATTGGTTCGCGTCCGTGTGGGATGAGGAAGCGATCGACTTTCTTGAGGAATTTGATCCGATCGCTTACAAGGTCCCGTCTGCCGCACTTACGGACAACGGGCTGATCGACAAGCTGAATGCGACCGGACGCCCGATCATCCTTTCCACCGGGATGTCCACGATGGAGGAGATCCGCCGTTCCGTTTCCCATTTCGATATGGACCGTCTGGCGATCACGCATG
>CADBKS010000127.1:16076-19219 GCA_902795255.1 uncultured Chloroflexota bacterium | reverse complement strand
TTTGCGAGGATCTTATTATATTCTTCCGCGCCGCGTTCCAGCACCGAATGTTTGTTGAGCATATTGAACTGCGAACGGATCAGGCGTTTGTTGTGCGGCGTGAGGCGGATCGTTGTTTTACTCAGTTCATCATCAGAGAAGATGATGCTGCCTTCCGGGATGAAGCCGTTGGTCTCCAGCATCCCCGCGAAGGTTTTGGTCAGCACGGATTTCCCGGAGCCGGATTCACCGACGATGGCGATGGATTCGTTCTCATAAATATCCAGGGAGACATTGCGGATCGCGGTCAGGATGCGGCCGCGAACATTGAACTTGACGGTCACGTTCCGCAGGGAAAGAAGTACCTTTTTGTTATCGGTTTCGCTCATTTTTCTTCCTCCTGCTTTACATATGTGTGCGCGGATCGGACGCGTCCGCAAGGTTCTGTCCGAGCATATAAAGAATGATGGTGATCATCGCGGCGATGGCGACCGGGGGCCAGAATTCCCAGGGATAGACCAGAAATGCCGACTGGGCTTCCTGGATCATACGGCCGAGGGAAGGCACTTCTGCGCTCAGACCGACACCGATGTAGGAAAGGTACACTTCCATGCTGATGTAGCTTGGCAGTTCCGTCGCGAGGATCGTGACGATAACGCTTGTCAGGAACGGCAGAATGTTCTTGGAGATCATGCGCGGGATCGGGGTGCCGAGGCAGCGGGAAGCCAGCGAGTATTCGCGGTCACGGATGATCAGCACCTGGGTCCGGAAGAAATAGGCGATCCCCAGCCAGCCGGTAACGGTCAGTGCGAAGACAAAGCTCCAGAAGCCGGAGCCGATGATATAGACCAGCACCGAGATCATCAGGATGTACGGGACGTTGGCAAGAATGTTGTAGATCACCAGCATCACCTGGTCAAAGGTCTTGGAGTAGCCCCAGACCGCGCCGAGGATCACGCCGATCGTCATGTTGATCGCCGCGCAGATGACAGCCAGGATCAGGGAGGTCCGGGCGGAGGCCCAGATGCCGTAGAAAATGCTGTTTCCCTGTCCGCCGGTCCCGAACAGATATTTGAAGCTGAACCCGCCGAAATATTTCATAGCGGCTTTCGGTGAAAGATTGTACGTTGCCGCGGTCGTCACGTTCTCATAGGAGTTATACGGCGCAAAGATCGGAATGATGAAGGAGGCCGCGATCAGCAGAATAAAAAGGACGATCAGGACGATGTTGATCTTCTTGCGGAAGAAAACACGGAACACGCTGGCCCAGTAAGAATAGCGCGGTGCGGTGATCTTTTCCGCCTGGATGGTGTTGATATCGATCGGCCGGAAGCGGCTGTCGGCTGTGTTTGGGGTTTCGGTATTGATCATCTTCCGCCTCCTTTGCTGGATGTGAGTGAGATCCGCGGGTCGACCTTTGTCAGCAACAGATCGCCGAGAATGACGGATATGATGGAAAGTGTGGTGTAAAAGACCGTACAGGCAACGATAATGCCGTTGTCATGGCCGTTGATCGCACGGGTCAGCAGGTTGCCGACGCCCGGAACGGCGTAGACGCTTTCCGTAATGATGGCGCCGATCAGGCAGCCCAGAATGTTGCCGGGGATGCCGTGCACGAGCGGGATCATGGCATTGCGGGAGATGTGGATCCGGAAGATCTCACTTTCGCTCAGCCCTTCCGCACGGGCAAATTTGACGTAGTCACTGTTCATCTGGTCGATCATGTAGCGGCGCATCCACTTCATCAGGCTCCCGATGGAAGGCAGGGAAAGCGAGATGGTCGGCAGCACATAAGCCAGGATCCGCACCTGTGCATTTGCGAATTTATACGGCAGGTTGAATAGGGTCGTGCCGATGGTCGCGAACAGGAAAATATAAGCAAGGGAAGGCACGGACATGATGAAAATGATGTAAGTGTTGCCGAGTTTATCGATGAAGGTGTCCTTCTTGCGGGCCATAAGGATCCCGAGCGGCAGACCGAGAAAATAAGCGATGAGCGTTGCGATAAGGCCGATCACGAAGCTGTTTTCCAGCATCGAGAGACCGCCGAAGCGGTAGGAATAGCTGGTGTACTGATCCGGGAACTGTTTCATTTCCGTCTTGGTGCGCTCATTGTAGTTATAGATCAGGCTGTGGAAGTCGATGGCGGTATCGACATATTCGTCGGTGCCGAACTGGGCCGGATACTGGGCGCGGGTCTTGAGCTGGTCGCCTGTCGGCCGGGTGATGACCTGTGAGATTTCCTGACCGCGGTAACGGGTGTAGGAAGTCCCCAGGTTGATGTGGATAAAGTTCTGGTGGAGGAACGGGAAGCGGTTATCTACGTAAAGCAGATATTTGTGTGTCGTCCCGGAGCCGACCAGGGCATAAAAACCGCTGTAAGGGTCCTTCTCCACCCGGATGTAACGCTCTGTCAGTGCGGGGTCCGTCACGTCATTGGTCGTTTCGACCGTGAAAAACGTGCGGATGTAGTCCCACAGACGGAGAAATACGCTTTTTTCATGGACGGCGATGAGGTAACCGTTGCCGCCGCTCTTGACCTTTCCGGATTTTGACCGGACGGGGGTCAGATATTTGATCTCATAGCTTTTGGCTTCGTACTGTTTGATGAATTCCTGTACGGAAGCGTTTTCCAGGTAGGCGTTTTCATCCTGGATGGCGTCTTTATCGGCTTTGTAATCCGCGTTCTTTGTGTATTCGCTGCCGTAAAGCGCTTCGTATTTGTTTTTCAGAAAGCTTGAATAATCCGTATAACTCAGATAACCGTATTTTGAATACTGGGTATATTCGTAAATAGTTCGGTCATTGCTGCTCATTTTGTTCCACGTATCATCCATCTGGAAGATAACGTTCCGGTTGATCAGCGAATAGACCAACAGCATGACCGTAGCGATCACAACAAGCAGCGAAAAGACGGAGAAAAGGATTCGTTTGAGCATGTAATTTTTCATGGATGCACCGTCTTATTCCTTTATTATTTTGATGATTGGCAGCCGCTTTAGCATGGATGGCTGCTGCGGAAGAAACAGTTCCCTGTCCGGTTCCGCGTATGAAGCAGAAGTTCTGCCGTTTTTATTTTGTTTTCGATTTATGGATCGGTGTTCCGGACTGACGTTTTGCCGCTGTCCGAAACAATGTCGGGGAAGCGGCATATGCCGCTTCCC
>CADBKS010000127.1:0-16008 GCA_902795255.1 uncultured Chloroflexota bacterium | reverse complement strand
GGACATTAGAACAGGCCGATGACCTTGGTCATGTAGCCGGCACCGCCGCCCAGGAAGGTGTTCAGATAGGTGTTCGGATCACCATAGTCCGGGCCCCAACCGGAGCCGTAGAACATATCGAAGTTGCCGGCTTCGCCGTTGGAAGCGCGGTAACCGCAGGCATAGAAATCTTCAGAGGTGGTCGCTTCGAGCAGGTTGACCTGGACGGAGTCAGCACCGAGGGTGTTTTCAATGACCTGTTTGTAGGCCTGAGCCTGGGCAGTGTTCGCAGCGGATGCACCGTAGTAAACGACATCGATCTGGATCGGGTAGGTCACGGAATCGCCGAGTTCTTCCTTCGCGGCAGCGAGGTATTCAACAGCGGCTTCCGGGTTGTACCAGCCGTCGACAGCGTCGGCAACGATGACTTTGGCGCCCATTTCGTCGAGATAGTACTGGACCATTTCGCCGAACATGGTACCGGCTTTGAATTCATGACCGTTCTGATCGACAGTGTCGTTTTCGAGCTGGACGAATTCAGGATGCGTGTACATGTTGCGCAGGTTGGCGAGCTTCAGATCTTCACCACGGGAGGTAGCGTTGACAGTACCCTTATCGAAAGCGTGCTGCAGGGCTTTGCGGAAGTTCTTGTTGAGCAGAGCGGTCTGGGTATCGATCTTCTGCTGTTCGGTCTTCGGGGATTTGACAGCGCCGGAGGCCAGTTCGAAGGTGCCGCGGTTGACATTCAGACCACCGAAGTAGGTGGTGGAGGTGGTGTCGGAAACGTAGGCATATTTGTCGAAGTTGCCGTCTTCCTTCGCCAGGGCGAGGGTACCGGAAGCTTCGGTCAGGCCGAGGCCGGCGTAGATACCGTCAACGGTGTCTTTGTAGGTCTGGGCCATGTTTTCGCCGTTGTCATAGATCCAGGTGATGCTGTTCATGACGATTTTGTCGGCGTCATAGTAGTTTTCGTTCTTGACGACGACGATTTCGGAGTCAGCAACCAGTTTCTGGAGCAGGTACGGACCGCAGTAGACCTGGGAGGAGACATCGGTGTTCATACCGTAGGTGTAGGTGTTGGTGTCGGCAGAAGCTTCAGCGAATTCTTCGATGCCGAAAACACCGCCATGGCTCAGGTACCAGTCTTCGCAGATGGGCAGGAAGCAGGAGTAGGTGAGCATGGTCATGAAGTAGGAGGTCGGGGCTTCGAGGGTGACGACAAGGGTCTTGTCATCAGCAGCTTCGTAGCCGACTTCGTCCCAGGAACCGCCGTTCAGGTATTCGGAAGCACCGGCAACGACGCCTTCAACCAGCCATTCGAGGCCGGCCTGGGTATCCAGCATGTGGCGGAAACCGGCAACGAAGTCACCGGCGGTCACAGGGGCGTATTCAGCGCCTTCGGAGGTGTACCAGTAGGCATTATCGCGGATGTGGAAGGTGTAGGTCAGGCCGTCTTCGCTGACTTCCCAGGATTCGGCGAGTTTCGGGGTCATCTGGCCCAGGTTGTTGTACTGGACGAGGCCGTCAACGGTCTGGACAGTGATCTCGGTATCGGACTGGGAAGAGGTGTTCAGCCAGTCGAGGGTCACCGGAGCGGTGGCGAAGGTGGTGCGGTAATCGGTCGCGAGGGTGTAGCCCTTGTCGAGCAGCATCTGAGCCGGGTCGTATTCGCCTTCACCGGCAACAGCGGCCTGCCATGCGGCCTTGAATTCTTCGCGGTCTTCTTTGGTGATGAATTCGTTGGCGGCGACCATGGTGCCCCAGCGGTCATCATCATTCCCCCAGTTGGCGTACGGGATCGTACGATAGGCAACACGGCTGATGGTGTAGGCGCCGCCCTGGGTGGTGTTCGGGATCATGACAGCGCTGTCCAGAAGGTAGGCTTCAGCCTGGGCTTCGAGGACGAAGCGTTCGTCAATGGTTTCAGCGGCTTCGGCAGCTTCCATATAAGCTTCGAAATCGCCGAGAACTTCTTCATAGATGTCTTCATCGTCAGCACGTTCGTATTCCTGCGCGGCGGCAGAAAGAACGGAAGCCAGAACCATGACGACAACCAGAAGCAACGACATGAATTTGGATGTGTTCTTCATTAGAAAAAAATCCTCCAATTAAGATTGATCATCCCGAAAGATGATTTTCACAATTTCATTCCGCATCAGATCCGCTGAAAAAATGATGCGAAATTAACCGAACATATTATACATCAAAACTACAATTATGAGGATTGTATGGCGAAAAATCCGGGCTTGCGGCAGGATCCGCGGCAGGATCCCGCGTGTGTGCCCGTGATCAGAGAGGATCGGTCCGGACCGTAAAAGAAGCGCGCCCCCGGACTTCACGGGTAACGGCACTGACCGCAAACACGCAGCTGCCTTCCGGACAGTCCGCCGTCACAGACGTTCCGCCCGGAAAGGTGAGAAATTCCGCGGCGGTATTTTCGCCGTCCGGATGCAGAACGGTCAGAGAGAAGGTTTGCGGGACGGTTCTGCCGATCCGGGTAAAACCGGCGGATTCCCAAAGTTCATCCGCGGTCTCTGCATCATCGAAAAAGCCGATGGCGCGGATCCCGATGTTATCCAGGAGCAGGCCATCCCCGACACCGGCCGTGTCGGTCAGGTAGACAAAGGCGAGCCGGATGGTCTGCCCTTTCCATGGGCTGAGATCGATCTGCTCATGAACTTTTCCGCCGGAGCGGCCGGTGGTCCCGCTTCCGCGGTTCTGGCCGACAGGGTCCCGGTCGGAAGCCGTGGAAGGCGTCAACCGGGTGACGCTTCCGTTTTCGTCCGTGAGAAGCAGATAATAGTAGTCGTAATCAGCCTCGATGTCGTAAACCGCGTCGTATTCGAGCAGAATGTCTCCGTCCGCATCGGTCAGGTCGAAATCCCGGCAGAGGTAGGACAGGGTGTTGCTCACGGCTCCGCTCCACCGGGCGGAGCTTCCCTCCGGAATTTCAAGGCCTGTGACCGGGCTTTCAGGTGTTCCTTCGACCGTGATGCGGAAAGGGCCGCCGCATGCGGAGCGGAACAGGCGCACACCGTACTGGGATGCTTCATACATCACGGGCAGGCCGCAATCGAGCGGCTGAATGTCACGGGTGATCCCCTCCTGCAGGAATGCATAACCGCTGTAATCCAGGTCCCGAACGGGCATGCGCATCAGCTGTCCGGCAAGGGCAGCGGTCCACTGCTGAAAAATCTCATCGGCACTGCCGGGGATCCCGAGGGCTTCCATGGCTTCGTCCAGACCGTCCAGCGCGTTGCCGGGGCTTTTGACCATTTCCCGGATCAGGTCCGGCCCGAAACGGTCATAGAGATAGACGCTGAAAAGAAAGCCGGAACCGTAATAGGCCGTGTGGTCCCCGCTGTCCGGCCACCAGATCAGGGATTTGCCGGTGTCATTCAGGTAAGCCCGGATAAACGGTTCGCGCATGGCCCCGACCGCGAGGTACTCGGCGAGTCCGGAGAAACCTTCGTTGATGAAACTGGTCTCATTCGGGTCATACGTGTGATGGATCATGTGCTGAAATTCATGGGCGAGGGTGTCATTGACGGAATAGGTCCCGCGTTCGAGCAGCCTTGTGTGCAGAAAAACGAGCTCCATCCCGTTGGATGACGGACGGAGCCGCGGATCCGCGCTGTCTTCTGCGGAGAAATAACCGTTATACCCGTCCCCGATGCGTGCCGTGAAGAGTACATGAAAGCGCGGGCCGTTGTCGATCCCGGGTGATGCCTCGCTGCCGAAGGTATCGCGCAGAAGGGGCACCATCTCCCCTTCAAATTGCCGGAGCCCGTTGATCACGTTCTCGGAAACTGCTTCGCTATAGGCTTGATCACACCAGAAAACGGCATTTTCCGTTACCAGAAAAACGCGTGCGGTGCAGCCGGTCATCACACCGGAAGCAATGTCCAGTACGCTGAATTTCCTGAGCATCCCTTCCTGCCAGTCCGGCGGCAATGTCTGATTCGGAGGGAGTTCTTCGCTGATCTCCCCGAAAAAAAGAGCCGTGGAGGAACTTTCGTTCGGCAGTCCGTCTGAACCGGCTGCCGGGCAGAAAACGGCCGGAATCATGCAGAGCAGGAGCAGAAAAATCAGTCGGATCCGGTTCATGCGCTGATGTCCTGTGCGCCTGCTGCCAGCCCGAGACTGAACCAGAGGTACGGCAGCGCAAAGGTGTCCAGGCTGAAGCCTTCGAGAAGAAAGGCCAGCACCGTGAAGCAGCCCATCCAGGCCGCAGCAGCGCGCTGCGGGTCGCTGTGTTTCAGGAACCGTACGTTTCCCAGAAAACTGTGAAGATACCAGATAAAGAAGAAGACGAACCCGGTGATCCCGGTTTCTGCAAGGATGCGGATCCATAAACTTTTGATGTTCAGCAGTGTGTGGGAACGGTAAAGCAGGTTCCTCACTTCTGTCAGCCGGAACGCATAGTCATTCAGCATTCCGGGCAGATAAAACCCGGCATGGCCGAGACCGACACCAAGCAGCGGCCGGCTGTTGAAAATGCTGAGACCGCCGTCCCAGTAAACGAACCTGGCCGCGAGGGAAAGCTTCTCGGCGATATAAAAGACCATATCCGGCCGTTTCTGGAACTGCAGACTGAAGAGCCCCGCCATGCGGAAGTCAAGTTTTGACAGCACATAAAGAATGCCGAGCGCGGCGGCTGCCAGCAGCCCCAGAACGCCCGCAAATGCCAGGAGCGTATATCCGCGCCTTTTTTCAGACGCTGTGCGGGCTGTCAGACGGCTGATCAGGCGGCTGACGAAAACGAGGGCACAGAAGGTTGCGGTGATCAGAAATGCGGCCAGTCCGACACGGGAAAGTGTCAGGAACAGGACCGCGGCCCCGGTCAGAAACAGTACACGCTCGGCAGTGACCGGGCCGGCCCGGAACCGGAACGCGCTGTAGCCTGTGACGGATGCTGCAAACCAGAACGGCAGATACAGCAGGTTCAGCTGATGTGCCAGCCAGGAAGGCTCCAACGTGAAGCCGACGAAGCGCTGCCGGTACAGGCTCCCGACGGACAGGGAAAACTGGATCGTTTTCATCCATTCCGGATAGCGCTGGTCCCGGTACCAGAAAAAGGCCTGGGCCAGGGTCCAGAGACACACGGCAGCTCCGCTGATGTTCAGCAGTTTAAAAGTCGTCCGGAGATGCTCCGGGTCATCATGCCTCAAAAGGGAGACCAGGTAGAACCCGGCTCCGATGAAAAGTGTCAGAACCGCACTGACAGACGCCCGGGCCGGACTGTTTCCCTTAAAATCGGGGATCCCGCCGATAAACGATGCCGCGGTGGCGAAAAGGGCCGCCAGGATGAAAAGCACGAACGGCGCGGCGTTGGCCGGCAGCCGTTTCCCGCAGATCAGGCGGGGCAGTGCCCATCCTGCCAGCAGCAGCGGCAGCAGCAGCGCGGATGGTGCCGCGACCACATCAGACCGGACCAGTCTGACGATGACCGGAACGGATGTAAACGGCAGGAGCAATACGAAAACAGCCCATACCACGTTCCATACTTTCAGCCCGGCAAGCTGCTTTGAGAGGCGTTTCATTGCTGTTTTCTGTCCTTATCGGGGAGCCATACGATGGCGAAGGAGATCAGTAATCCACAGAAAGCTCCGAGCAGTGTGTTCGCAGCCATACTGCGGGAAACAGGCCGGAGTTCCAGCTGTTTCGGGTTCTTTTCCCCGATCAGGAGCGCGGCGGAGAGCCCGTTGGCAGCTTTTTCTTCCTCCAGGATCGCGTCGGTATAAATGCCGATCTGCCGGAAGATCTCCTCCGGATCCGTTTCACAGACGGATGTGGCCGGGGTCCCGCCCATATCCTGAACGCAGCGGGTCAGGCTGTCCAGTTCGTTCCGCAGCGCTTCAGCCCGGACCGAATGAGCCCGGCGTTCATAGAGCAGGTCATAAGCCTCATCCAGCCAAACCCGTGCCAGCCGGCTGATCTCTTCGGGATCGGTCCCTGTGATCGTGAGGCTCCAGGCGGCATTGGTGCGGTAGATCTGTGTCTGTTCATAAAAGGAACGGAAATCCGTTTGTTCGGATTTTTCGTATACTTTCTCCATGATGCCGTCTGAATGGAGCGTGTCTTCCACGATCCCGATCAGACGGGCTTCTTCCAGCTCATCGAGTTTTCCGGTTCGGTTGAAGTCGATGCCGAGATCGAGACGGACCGATGCGATGTACTGCTGCGGCAGGAACATCCATAGTACGCAGCCGATCAGCGCTCCTGCCAGCATAAAGACCGCCGTCCGCGGCCAGTGTTTGAGAAAGTTTTCGATCTGTTCCATGTTAAAGAGTATAACCGAACGGGCCTGAAATCGGCAATAATTTATTGCCTAAATCGAAAACAGACAGACCTGCCCTCAGTGATGAAAAAAAGAAGACACCCTGCGGTGTCTCCTTCCGTGGAATTTATTCCTTTTCGACAGGATCAAAGTGGTAGACCGGGTGATCGTGGTGCCTGGCCTGTTTTGCAAGCTTCGCGAAATATTCTCCCGTGTGTCTGCCTGCCGATCCGTCCAGGAAGGTGCATTCATCAGCGATGAATTTCATCCGTTCCTCGTGGTCGGTCTCCGGATACTGCAGGTAAAGGTCCAGCGTCTCCTTCAGTTCATCGATGTTGTAGACGACCCTGCCGGCTTTGGCATTGCGGTAGCGTTCGTGGGTCGGCCATTCACCGATCTCGGAAAGGGAAAGGCAGAATTTTTCCGGTTTGTTCCAGCCGCCGGGCGCGTCGATGCAGACCGCGATGATCGGACGGTCATGGATGGCAGTTTCGACCACCATTGTCGAGTAGACGGTCAGAAAGACATCCGACCATGCCATCATGGAGTCCTTTTCCGGCATGTCTTCCCCGGAGTAGAAACCGAGATCCCCGCCCAGCGCGACTGGTTCGATCAGATGGATATAGGGCTTGCCCTCGATCAGCTCCCGAATCTTTTTCGCTGCTTCCTCAAAGAGGGAGTCTTTGATAAAGTGGTTCGGGTGCAGGCGGATCAGCAGCTGGCAGGGTTCGGCCAGCCGGTCTTCGGAGACCAGTTTCACAAGCGCTTCGATGTCCTGATAGTTCGGGGAAAAGGTGATGAAGCTGCAGGCGAAGGAGAGCAGTTTCCGATCCGGATCCAGACCGTGGAGTTTGAAATAATCCTCGCGGCTCATCCGCCAGGTCTTCCGGAAGTATCCGTCGTAGGTCGGGATCCCGCCGATATTGACGCGTTCCGGATCCCAGTCCGCTCCGTCGACCAGTTCGCGCTTCTGTTCTCCGGACCAGCAGTTTGCCCACTGCATCGGTGCGCCCGGCAGACGGTAGCTGCTCGGGTTGTCCCAGCCGATCACGGCCAGACAGGTCTCGATCCCGGCCCGCGCGGCTTCCCGCAGCAGATAGCGGTCGAGCCGCCATCCCGCGGTGCTGGCGATCACCAGGTCCGGCTGATATTTTTCAAACAGATCGCCGTAAATATCCGTGGTGTACTGCATCTGGCTTTTCACCAGTTCCATGCGGCGGTTCTTTGATTTGCGGAGCTGCCGGGTCTTTTCGCGGATCAGCGGCATGCGGAAGATCTTTTCCCGCAGGGTGCTTTCGTGATCGCGCTGCCGCAGGTGACAGTCGATGGCGGTGGTGTTGACTTTGTCCGAACCGCCCATCCAGCGCAGAAAATGCAGCCAGTACTGGCGGGAGTGGTCCACATCATTGAAATATTTCTTCGCCCTGTCCAGGCGGAGACCTTCGACAAAAAGGTTTTCCTGCCCGAATTTTTCCCGGACCTTGTCCGTTACGCCGTCATCGGTGAGGACGACGACTTTGATCCCATCATTCAGCATCGTTTGAACGACATCGGTCTGTAAAAAATAAACGATGGCCAATCCGTGATCGGCACTGATCATTACGCATCGCTGTTTTTCGTTGTTTTCCATTCGTTTCCTGTCTCTTATTTTTTTCCATATTAAACTATTTTAATCATAACATGTTTTTATGATCCGCGGTGCGGCGTCATATAGGGTGAATCATGGCGATTTAAGGTGTTTCTAATGAAAGCTTAATCAAATATCCTTTATACTTAAATCATCAGAAAAATCGTTCCCGGCGGAAAGCCGGTCCGGAATATCATGGGAATGGAGGAAAAGATGGAAAACTATATGCCGGAACAGAATTACAGCAGCAGCTGATCGTTGCAGCCGCCTTTGTGATCTTCAAACCGGTTTATCTGATGAAAGGCCTCGGCCAGCAGGAAATGGGTGTGAAGATCCGTGCCGGAGAGATCGTCGACATTGTCGGCCCCGGCGGAATTTACAACGACTTCGGGCTTTACGTCAAACTGGAAAACTATAACATCGAGGGCGTGTCCTTCAGTGTTGCCGATGATGAGGTCTTCACGAAAGATATGCAGCCGGTCTATGTTGAGATCCGCGGGCAGGTCTTCCGTCCGTCACTGACGAGCATCAAATCCGTCAATGATGACGGGACCGTCAGCTACTTCACGAAAGAGGAGATCGCGCGGCATTTCATCAATTACCGTCAGAGCTATAAGGACAATGAAGTGCTGCAGAACCAGCTGGACGGTTTTTGCCGTCAGGCGATGAAGGTGTGTGTCGGCCAGAACGACCTGCGCGGCAACGCTGTCGCTGAAGGCCGCGACACGCTTCGAAGCTGCATTGAGAACGAACTTGAGAAACTGACACGGGAGATCGGGATGTATGTCAACAACATCGTGGTGACCGACGTCCAGGCTTCCGATCAGGCGATGCAGGTCATCAATGAGACCAACCAGTACCTGCTGGATGCCGAAAAGGCGAAGGCCCAGGCTCAGAAACTCGAGCAGGAAGGGAAAGCCAACGCCGTTCAGAAGGAAGCCGAGATCCGTGTTCAGCAGGCTGCCGCACAGGAAACCGCGCGCCAGAAGGTGACGCTCGCGGAACTGGAAGAGAAGGAACTGATCGCCCGCCGGGAAGTCATCAAGGCCGAAAAGGAGAACGCGATCCTCGAGCAGGAACTGAACGCCGAAAAAGCAAAGGCTGCGGAACTCGAAGCGCAGGCGGAACTCGCCCGGGAACGGCTCCTGGCCCAGATCTATGAGGAGAACCCCGGTTACTATCAGCTGAAGGTCTCCGAAATGAATGCTTCCGCGATCAAGAGTACGGATAAGTTTATCATTGTACCGGAAGGTGCCATGCCCCAGTTGGTCCTCGGTAAGGACGTGATCCCGGTCTCCAATGTAACGACCCCGACAATGACCCCGATGACGCCGGTCGTCGGCGGAGAATAAGCCGGATAACCTGATCAGGCAAACAAAAACGCAGGCTTTGCGGCCGGCGTTTTTCGTTTATCTGATCCTGTTTTATTTACCGACGACCCATTCGCTGTCGTCCCGGTAGATGAAGGGAAGCCCTTCGCAGATCTGTGTGACCCAGTTGTCGCCGTCATTCCCCAGCCATTCATTGATGCCGAAGAAGACCATTACCGCCTCGCCGTCATTGACCTGGCGGCGGATCTCGTTGAAACTGTCCCGGTACCCTTCCCTTTCCTGTTCGCTGGAAGGGTCGATCGGGTCCAGCAGCGCGTAGGCTCCCCGGCCTGCCCACAGGCTGACCGCTTCGATCTGGTTGGAGTATACAACTTTGTCCTCCGGCAGCGCCCGGATGATCTTCATCGCGGGTGAATTCTGCCAGCCTTCCCATCCCCAGCCGTATCCGCGTTCCGCCATTTCCGGCAGACGCTTCAGCGTGTCCTGCGCGAAGACTGTTGAGAAGAATATCAGCAATGCTAGCGGCAGGACCGCGGGAATATATTCCCGTTCACTCAGCAGCCATCCGAAGATCGTGGGCAGGATCAGCCAGAAGACCATGAAAGCCGGGAAAAGGATCCGCTCTTCAATGTTGACGGAAGCGTCAAACAGGGAGATGGTGAGTACGACGAACAGCAGGTACCCGACAATGAAGAGCAGATAGGTCCAGACTGCGACCCATGCGGAATGGACGGTCCGCTGCCGGCGCAGTACGGCGATCATGAAAATCAGACAGAACAGGACGGAAAAGCCCAGAAAAGCCGCTGTTGCCCAGATCATCCAGGGAGCCGGCGTTTCAATAGCCCCGTAGCGGCCGGGCCAGATCCAGCGCCAGAAAATCACGACACCGTGTTTCAGATCATCAGCGGTGACCCAGTGGGCGAGGATCTGACGGTTCGAGGCACTGCCGGTCGCGGCAGCATTGCGGATCAGCCAGGCAGCCGTGAGCGGCAGACTCCCGCCGAAAAGACCGCAGAGCGCTTTTGCTTTGTTTTTCCGGACGAAGACAATAACTGCTCCAAAAATTGCGCATAGTGAAACAATTCCGATGTATCGGGCAAGGAAGGCGCCGCCGCATGCCAGCCCGCAGCAGAGCCACCAGCCGAAATGCCCGCTCCGCAGTCCTCGGAACATGAAGATGAAAGCAAGCAGTGTGCAGAAATAATAGACCGGTTCGGACATCGCGTAGAACTGAAAGTAAAGGTATGGCTGCATGCACAGAAACAGGACCGCGGCCAGCAGTCCTGCCCAGCGGTTCCCGCTGCCCAGCCAGACGAGCCGGATGATCAGTGCGGTGTTCAGGATGAAAAAGATCAGGCTGACCCACCAGGCGGCCGACAGCCAGTCCATCCCGAACCGGATCGGGATCGAGAGAACGATCGAGTAAAGCGGCGGAAAGTTTGTGATCGCCTTCATGGTGCCGCCGCCGCTTTCACGGTAATAGCCGTCACCGGCTGCGATCGAGCGGGCACCGTTGATATAGTTGACGGAATCGCTGACAAGCCCGACCCCCGAAGGTGTGCTCTGGATGAAGATCAGGCAGGCTGCCGCGAGCAGCAGCGTAAAAAGGACCGCAAAAATAACATCCGCTGCGGTATTGTCTTTCCGCATGCTGCGGTCAGTTTCTCTGTACATAAAAGGATTTCTCATAAGCTCTTCTAATTACATGCGTACGAAACATGTTCCTCATAGGTCCGGGAAAAGTTGTGATAAGGAGTGTTATCGCAGCGTGCCCGGAAATAATAGTAACCGGTCTGTTCCGGTTCGGCAACAGCTTCAAATATGGATACCGCGGAACTGCATATCGGTCCCGGCGGGAATCCGTCTGCCACGTACGTATTATAAGGGGAATTGACGGAAACGTCGGCACCGGTCAGCGGCATTTTCCACCAGGACCGGCTGCCCTCGTCCCAGCCGATGGCATACTGGGCGGTGGGGTCGCTTTCAAATTTCATCCCGGCTGCCAGCCGGTTGTAAAAAACAGAGGCGATCCGTTTGTATTCGGATTCGGACATGGCTTCCCGGGCGATCATGGAGCTCATGATCACGGCCTGCTCCAGGCTCAGCCCGTTGGCGCGGAAGGCTGCTTCATAAGGCTCCTGGACACGGCGTTTGAATACGGCAATGAAGTTCGACAGAAAATCATCCAGCGAGATCCCGCGGCTCATTTCGTAGGTCCCGGGGACAAAGTAACCTTCCAGCGAATGCCCTCCGGCCGGATGGATCGAAGGATCAACATTTTTCGCTGCGTTCAGGAATTCTTCCCCGCTGAAGGTGAACCCGGAAGCATCGATCAGCTCGGCAAGTTCTTCCAGCCGCATCCCGGAGAGAAAGGCGAACCGTACGAGGGATTTTCCCGCGGCGGTGACCAGATCGGTGATCTGCGGGACGGACATGACACCGCTCAGGACATAGCGTCCCGGGCGGATCTGCCGGTCGGCGCCGGTGTAGATCCAGTATGCGCGGAGCAGTTCCGGATCGCAGTCCAGACCGTCCGCGATCCGTCCGATCACAGCGGAGACGCTTTCCTGCTCCCCGATCTCCAGCAGAAGCTGACCGCTGTTCCCGCTGACCGGTCCGGTGAGCCTGTCAGCCATACCGGAACATTGAAGTGCCAGACGGATCCGCTGAACCGTTCCGAGGTCCGGAGCTGCCGGTCCGAATGCTTCTTCGGCTGCCCGGATGCGGCTCCGGACGGAAAGAACGCCGGTCAGGACTGCGAGCAGGACCAGTATGGCTGCGGCGATCGGGATCAGACGGCGTTTATTCATTATCGTCTCCGGAACCGGCCGGCTGCCGGTAGCTCAGGTCATCCAGGTACCGCTGCAGGATCGTTGCAGCGGCGTTTGCATCCAGGTGCCCGAGCCTGTGGGAGCGGCGGACGCCCATCTCCCTGAACCGTTCCCGGGTCTCCTGCGTGCTCCCGTATTCATCGTAGAGAAAGATCTCTCCCTCAAAATAGCGCCGGATTGCTTCCGCGAGCTTCGCGGAATGGCGGGCCTGAGGCCCTTCGGAACCGTCCGCGTTGAGCGGCTGCCCGACGAGGATCGATTCCGCCCCGTATTCGCGGGCTTTGTCCGCGATCGCCTGGGCGTCTTTTTCCTGCTGCACGTGCGGGATCACGCAGATCGGTGTCGCGCCGATACCCAGCGGGTCGCTTTTGGCGATCCCGATGTTCTTTTCGCCGGGATCCACGGCAAGAATGATCTTCATCATGGTTTTTCTTCCTCCGCTGCAGTGTTGATGATCACACGGATGTTCTGCGCGGCCAGCGGCATCTGCGGCATCCAGGAGGGCAGCAGTGTGATTTTGGTTTCTTTGACGTGTTCGAGCGTGTTCAGGATCGTCCGTGCCTGGGGGATTGTTTTCCCGCGGAGCATGATCTGCAAAGCCTCTTCATTGGTTTCAGGCTCATAAACGAGATATTCCGCTTCAATCACCCAGCGGGTCAGGCCGTTTTCGACGGTCGGACCGGCGAGGATCTCGTAACCGATCAGTCCGGCGGTCTGCGCGTTCAGGCGGGAGGCCTGTCCGCGGATGATGGCTTCCATGTCAGAACGCCGGACCATCCGGAGTGTGACTTCAAGTGTTTCCCTGAGCGTCAGGTTCTCTGAGGCAAATCCCGGATCCGGAAGCGACTGCTCCTGCAGGACCGCGGTGATGACGGGCTCCCCGAGCGGCAGCAGGTCAGCGCCTTCAGGATCAGTGCTGAGGGCTTCACGGACCGCGTCCGGGATCTGTGCTTCAATATTCTGGTGGGCGATGGTCCGGTCGGCATCGGTCGGTGCGGCATAAATGCCTTCACTTCCGCCCTGCGTCGGGTTTTCCTGCCGGACCTCCCAGCACAGCGATTTCGGATATTCCGCATAGCGGATCGATCCGGCCGGCAGGTTCCCGTTGAATCCGCCGTTTACGGCCTCGATTCGGACTGTCCGCTCTTCATCCGGCGCCAGCGTGAGATCTTCCAGTGTGCTGAACAGAATGCCGGTTTCAAAATCCTCATCTGTACTGAGCCGGACGCCGGCTGTCGACGCGTAGGTCCTGCCGCAGGTATTGTGTACGGTGATCTCACCCACAGCGATCCCGCTCTGGATGTGCACCTCCCCCGTGGAAGGGACGGAAGTCTGGAGGGACAGGTTCAGTTTCTTTTCGATCGTCGGGATCCCTCCGCCCATCGTTACCGTGTCCAGGCGGTCATCCGTCCAGACGGTCATATTGACTTTTTTCCGGGTGAGGTAAGGGGTGATCTCTACTTTCGCGTGCGGAAAAATGGCGAAGGCTGCCGCAGCCAGCGACAGGATGGCGAGCAGAAAAAACAGCAGACGGACCGCGAAAGGCGCTTTGACGGATCGTGTTTTTTCCGCGTCTTCCCGCAGCATGACGAGTCTGCGGTTCCGCTCGTACGGATCCTCTGCAGAAAGCGGATCCCGCGGCATTTTCCATTCGGCGGATTCCGCTTCCGAAACGGACGTAAAAGCCGGAAGCCCCTGTTCTTTTGCCATTTTCAGGCCGACACTTTTTCCGGGGATCACCACAGCGAGCGCGTATCCATGCCGAACGGCCCATCCTCTCAGCCTGCCGAATTCCGCAGGGGTATCCAGCACGCGCCCGTGCGCGGGCCAGACAAGCATGATCCGGGACGGGCATTCTCCGCCGGCATCCCGCTGGTTCAGCCGGTCCATAAGCGAGTAAAAATTATCGTAATTCTGGAGCCGGATGATCTCCGTATCGAACCGGGATGCTCCCTCTTCCGCGTTTGATTTCTGAGGCGGTTTTGATAAGTCGATCATCGTTCCCATACCTGGATTATATCGCATCCCGACAAAATGCATATATAATTAGTCACATGAGCTCGAATGAAATGATTCTGACAAAGCCGCCGAAAGAGCGCGCTTTTCTTGTTGCTGCTGAGATCAAAGATGCGGACCGTCTGATGGATATATCGGACAGTCTTGAGGAACTGGCCCTGCTTGCGGATACGGCAGGGCTTGAAGTTGTTGGAGAAACGAGCCAGAAGCTTGACCGTCCGAATGTCGCGACCTATGTCGGGACCGGAAAAGTCGACGAGATCAAAGCGCTGGCGGAGGAAACGCTGGCCGATGTGATCATCTTTGATGATGAGCTGACGCCCCGCCATCTGCGTGAGCTTTCAAAACGCTTCGGAACCTCCGTGCGGGTGCTGGACCGGACAGCACTGATCCTTGATATTTTTGCCCAGCATGCCAATACCAAAGCCGGCCGTCTGCAGGTAGAACTTGCACAGTATGAATACCGGCTGCCCAGACTTTCCCACGCCTGGGGACATCTCGGGCGGCAGACCGGCGGTGCCTCCGGACGCTCCGGCAGTGTCGGCGGTGTCGGCCTCCGCGGTCCCGGCGAGACCCAGCTGGAAGTGGACAAACGCGAGATCCGCAAACGCATTACGATCCTGAAACGGGAGATCGAATCCCTTTCCGATCACCGGAAGCGTTACCGCGTACAGCGCAAACGTTCCAGGATCCCGGTCATTGCCCTGGTGGGATATACCAATGCCGGAAAGTCGACCCTGCTGAACAAGCTTGCCGGTTCGGATGTTTACGCGGCTGATCAGCTGTTCGCGACGCTGGATCCGACCACCCGTCGTGTTGCCCTGCCCGGGGACCGGGTATGTCTGTTCACGGATACGGTGGGTTTTATTCAGAAACTGCCGACGGATCTCGTCGCCGCGTTTAAATCAACGCTGGAAGAGATCAATGAGGCGGACCTGCTGCTGCATGTGATCGATGTCTCGCATTATAATGCCGGGGCGCAGTTTGAGTCGGTCAAGCAGACCCTCAGCGAGATCGGTGCAGACAACATTCCGACGATCAATGTTTTCAATAAATCGGATCTGATCGAAGGGGATCTTGAAGAAACCAGAAAACTGCTTGCGGAAACGGATCCGGATGCCTTCCTGATCTCCGCGGTGACGGGAGACGGGATCACCGAACTCCGGAACGGTATCGTGGAGACGCTTTTTGAAAAGATGGTCCCGGTCCA
The DNA here is from genome assembly GCA_902795255.1 of uncultured Chloroflexota bacterium. The sequence goes on along the minus strand of CADBKS010000127.1, from coordinate 734 downwards.
TGTGGAACTGCCCTATGCGGAAGGAGCGCTTATCGCTCTTTTCCATGACCAGGGCGTGGTGGACTTTATCGATAACGGACGGAGCTCGGTCACGATGGGCGGGACCATTCCGACCCGCTACCTGACCGCGTTCCAGCCGTTTTTTATCGGTGAAGATCCGGAAGATCCCGCAGATGAGGAAGATCCGGAAAAAGAAGACGATGACCTTATATAATCATTACGGAAAAGAGATTAACGGTCTTTTCCGGGATGATCTTACGGGAGAAAGAAGCAAATATGAAACAGAAAGTTCTGGTTGTCGTTGATATGCAGAATGATTTTATCGACGGTTCTCTTGGTACGAAAGAAGCCGTATCGATCGTTCCGGCGGTTTGTGCGAAGATCCGGAACGCGGCTGCGGAGGATGCGCTGATTTTTGCGACTAAAGACACGCATGCCGGAAACTATATGGAGACGCGTGAAGGGCGGTTCCTTCCGGTCCCGCACTGCATCCGGGGTACGAACGGATGGGAGATCCGTCCCGAAGTGGCGGATACGCTGGGAAATGCCCGGGTCATCGAGAAATATTCCTTCGGCAGCCGTGAACTGCCGGATGCGATTGGGGAAGCCCTGCAGATCCGCGGGATCGATGCGAAAGATGCCGTGATCGAACTGATCGGCCTCTGCACGGATATCTGTGTGGTTTCGAACGCGCTGATCCTCAAGGCCCGCTTCCCGGAAACCGATATGGCCGT
>CADBKS010000126.1:8410-9564 GCA_902795255.1 uncultured Chloroflexota bacterium | reverse complement strand
CATCCCACATTTTGACAAGATGCCACGGGAAAGGACGGGCGTAATCAAAGAAGAACGCATAGGCATAGCGCCAGGCCAGCTTGACCTGTTCTTCCGTCAGACGGGCCTGTTCCGGATTGTCCAGAACATTTCCGATCATCTTATAATAACTGACCCAGCTGTCCGGATCCATCGTGAAACCGCGGCCGCGGTAATGCGTCTGCCCGCTCACGATGACCGGGACACCGCTCATCGGCATTTCCAGCCCCATCGTCGTGGTATAAACAAGCCCGACCGCCGCGATATCGACAATATCGTAAGAGTTGATCTTATCGGTCGGTTTGATCAGATGGATATGGGAAGGCAGGATCGGCATCAGGCGCGTAACAACATCGACCATGGACTGGCCGTGCGTCAGCGTCTCACCCGGATGGACCCGGATGACCAGCTGGGCATCCTTGCGTTCCGCGAAGTACTGCACGGTCCGTTCGATCCATTCCGCCATGTTTTTAGAGAAGGTCTGCCGACCGAGAGTCAGGCTGTCACCGAGGACATTTGTGGCCAGGAAAACGATCGGCCGGTCATCCAGCTTCAGTTCGGCACGGATCTTATCCGAACCGACTTTTTCCGATCCCTGCCATCTGCGGGTGAAGTTGCCCCACAGATCCGCCCGCTGGCGCGCAGAAAGCATGTTCCGCATCTTTTCAAACTCATCATCCGTCAGCGGGATGTTTTTGCATGCTTCCCACAGGTCATCCGTTTCCTGACGCATGACTTCCCTGTCCTGTGCGAGCCAGATCCGTTTCCGCTGTTCACCAAACTCGTAAGTCGTGACCGGGATCTTCATCCATTTCGCAATGCGGTAAAGAACGCCCATTTCCTGGATCGTACCGTTCGGAACGATCACAAAGTCGGGTTCGTTTTCCTTCAGCCAGACATAAACCATCCGGGCGAAATATTCGTTGGCGGTCAGGCGCATCTGGTAAAGCGGATCATCCTCGGAGAAATCCTCCACCTGCAGTGTATACTGTGTGTCATAAGCACTGACCTCCCGAATGATATCCATGATCTCGTCCGGAAGCTTTTTATAGGACGGATGCAGCGGAAGGAAAGAAACGATATCAATATACTTTTCGGCCCCGGCAAGGACCTTTCTGGTGTAGATATCCTGCCGG
>CADBKS010000126.1:0-8327 GCA_902795255.1 uncultured Chloroflexota bacterium | reverse complement strand
GCAGGTCCGCTTTCCCGCGTCGATATCCTTCAGCATCCCGTCAAGATTCGCCTGAATGTTTTTCAGGGAATATCGGGTAAACGGCTGATTCTTTTTCTTCAGCTCATAATAAAACTCTGCTGTAAGCGGAATTTCCCCAAGGATATTCCGGATCATTTCTTTATAACCGGGCATTGACTACGCTCCCTTCTCTTCGATTTCCCATGTGAGGCGGGGACGGATCAGTCCGGCGCGGGGTTCCGGCCACTGTGTGCCGGGGGCTCCTGTTCCGTTGACATTGAAGACAAGCGCCTGCTCGTCATGGAAAAAAGTTTTTATCTTAAATATGCTTGCATTCACACCGATGACGAACCGGCCTTCATTCAGAAAATCTGCCGGGATCGTACAGCGGCTGATATAAGTGCCTGCTTTTCTAGTGCTGTATTTTTCAAATTTTTCAGGATCATCCACATCAAAAGAGGTCAGCACGAATTCCCCTCTTGTACTGATAATATACATACCTACACGAAGCCCGTTGATGCTTTCGTCCAGCTTATATTCAAACTCCACGGTACAGGGTTCTGTAGAGCGCACTGTATCGGAAACATTTCCGGCCCTGGACAGAATACGGATCGATACCGGCCGGAAAGGCGCTGCTTCTTTTCCGATCTCATCCGGGTGCCATTCCCGCTGGCCTTCCTGTGAGAAACCACGGGAAAGATAATAATCGACCGCTTCGGCTGTAGGTCCCTGCATGGCGACCCGGCCGTGCTCCAGGACGACTGTCTGAGTCGTCAGACGCATGATCGCGGACATGTTGTGGCTGACGAAAAGGACTGTCCGCCCCTGATTTGCGACATCGCTCATTTTTCCGAGGCATTTCCGCTGAAATTCCGCGTCTCCCACCGCGAGCACTTCGTCAACGACCAGGATCTCCGGATCCAGATGTGCCGCCACGGCAAAAGCGAGCCGCAGATACATCCCGCTGGAATAACGCTTGACGGGCGTATCGACAAACTTTTCAACCTCCGAAAAGGCGATGATCTCATCCAGTTTCCGCTCGATCTCGGCATGTTTCATCCCGAGGATCGCACCGTTCAGGAAGATATTTTCCCGCCCGGTCAGTTCCGGATGGAACCCGGTCCCGACTTCCAGCAGGGAGCCGACACGCCCGTTGATCCTCGCGATTCCTTCCGTGGGATCTGTCACCCGGGAAAGGATCTTCAGCAGCGTGCTTTTTCCGGCGCCGTTCCTTCCGATGATCCCGATCGCCTGTCCTTCCTCGACTTTGAAGCTGACATCCTTCAGTGCCCAGAAGGAATTGCTCTCGTTCATTTTTGTGTACAGCCTGTTTTTCGGATTTTGGAAGAAACCGGCAATCGTATCCCGCAAGGTATTGTAATTCTTGGCCGTAAGCCCGATACGGTATCTTTTTCCGATATTATTTACTTCAACAGAATACCTTGTCACAAACGCCTCACTAAATCAGGTCCGCAAACTGTTTTTCCATTCGGCGGAAATAGAACATACCGCCGACAAGAATGATCAGGGAAATCAGCGCGCTGAAAACCATGCTCTGGATCGGAACAGCGGTATAAATACCCAAAAAAGCAGAACGGAACCCGTTCACGACTCCGACCATCGGGTTGAGATTGTAAATAAAGCTCCAGACCGGATCTTTGATTAATGTTGATCCGTAAGCGATCGGAGTAATGTACATCCAGATCTGCGTGATGAACGGAACCACGATCCCGACATCACGGTACATAACGTCCATCGCAGAAAGCCACAGACTTACGCCCAATGCCGTGATCACCGTCAGCAGCAGATAATAAGGGATCAGCAGAATATAAATATTGACATGGTAGCCGTATACGATCATCATGATGATCAGGATCGGCAGCGCGACAAAGAAATCCACCACACATGCCAGCACACTGGAAAGCGGCATGATCATGCGCGGGAAATAGATCTTCGTCACCATATTCCGGTTAGCCACCAGCGATTTGCTCGCGTTCCGCATGGAGTTTTCAAAAAGCTGCCATGGGAGAAGACCCGCGATCGAAAACAGCGGATACGGGATCCCGTCGGACGGAACATGTGCAAGTCCGCCGAAGAAAATCGAAAAGACCACCATGGTCATAACCGGCTGGATCACGGCCCACGCAACGCCAAGGATCGTCTGCTTGTACCGGACCTTCAGATCACGCCATGTGAGAAATAAGATCAACTCCCGGTAAAGAAACAATTCTTTCAAATCGACCATTTCCCAGCCTTTGGAGGGTTGGATCACGGTCTGAAATTTTTCTGCATTTTCTTTTTCCAAAACAGCCAGCCTTACTTTTATTCTTTCATACCAGGGAATGCTTTCATTCCCGTTTTTCCTTTTGAACGCGGGGAAGCTTCAGCCTTTCCGGCTGATTCACGCCGCGGACCACTCTCTTTCTGCCTCCGGCTCACTGTAAAACAGCTTCAGACCGGTTATCTTCACCGAGGGAAAGCGGTCATCCGGACCGTCGAGGACGCTGATGCCCCTATCCATACAGCTCAGCCGGCAGATATCATAAACATCACCGTTCCCCTCAATATAAATCGAGGTGAAATTGTCCTGCACGCACCGGTCAAGAACCGCGTTCATGCGCTGACGGATCAATCGGTACAATTCGAAGGAACTGTGAATGTAATCCAGCGTCAGCTTCGCCCGCAGCGATAATCCTTCAGGGGTAATAATATATTTCAGTTTTCGTTTTTCACAGCGCTGAATTTTTACAAATCCCTTTTCGATCAGGCGCTTTAAATGCCAGTTGACCGTGCCGATCGCCACGTTCATCTGATTGGCAATTGTCGCTTGTGTCGCGTTGGGATTTTCTTCGATCTCTTCCAGAATATCGAGATCGTATATTTTTTCAGCAGTGTATTTTTCAGTCATCTTAATTCCAAAGGGACTTTTATTCCCATTCTAAAATTCAATTGATGAATTATACACGCTTTGCTGAAAAACGTCAACTCATAAGTGCTTTGTTATACAAATTGTCACAAAAGTCAAGCATTTCACGGCATTTTTCCAGATAGGCCGCTCTTTCCGCAGGATCATCCAGAGAGCATTCCAGTGAAAGGAAACCGCTGCCGCTGCTGCCGAGCTGCTGCAGGATCTCCTTCAGGTGCCGGACGACGCCTTCGTTTCCGTCATACACGCGGATATTCGGGAAAAGCCGCCGGATCAGCGGGCGCAGGAAAACATAATGGGTGCATCCGAGCACCAGCGCTTCGGCCGTTTCCGTGTAGGGCTCTATTGTTTTTCGAAGATAAGCTTCAGCAGCCGGTCCTGATGGATCTTTTTCCACGATCTCCATCAAACCGGGACAGGCCAGCGGGACAATATCCCGTCCGCTCCCGTACCGGGCAAGCAGATTGCGGAATTTTTCCTCACGGATCGTCAGCTTTGTCGCCATAACGATGACCTGCCCGGCAGTGTTCAGCACGGCGGGCTTCAGAGCGGGTTCCATCCCGATCACAGGGATCGTAAGTTCCTTTCGGAGCACGGCCGCTGCAGCGGAAGTTGCCGTATTACAGGCCAGCAGGATCGCCTTCACCGAATAGTCCGTCTGTTTCCGGAGCAGAGCGTGAAGCAGCGCGATGATTTCATCCGGGCGCTTGTCCCCATACGGAGCATTGGCCGCATCAGCATAAAATACGAAGTTCTCATCCGGCAGCATCTTCCGCGCGAGGGACAATACGGATAGCCCTCCCACACCCGAATCGATCACAAGTGTAACTGCCTTTTTCTCTGCGTCCCGGTCCATCTTCTCAGAGCCCCCTGATCTTCATTTCCGAATTCATATCATACCATTTTAACCGTTTCCTGATAAAAATACAATCAGATAAGCCCGCTGCCGGCAAAGTCAGAAGAGGGGTATAATACAGAAGGGAGGATACGCTATGGAAAATTTAAAAATCGTATATTGGGCCGAAAATCAGGTGGAAGCAGATCTGATTTGCGGGATGATGAAGGAATGCGGTATTCCCTGCACGCAGATGAAGGAATCCCTCGGGAAATCACTGGGTCTTCAGTTCGGAATCCTCGGCGAGATCGCCCTGGCGGTTCCGGAAAACAGAGCCGCAGAAGCTGAAGCGGTGATCCTCGACCTGGACGCTCCTGTTGAAGAAAACTGACTGCTGAAGTTCAGAACAGACTCGGCTGGACCCAACCCTCTTTCGGCGGTTCAGCTTTTTTATTTTCTTCGGCCTGCGCTGTACCGGCGGATCTCTTTTTCTTCACCGCAGCTATCTTCGATTTAATATTTTTTTCGAATGCCTTCCGGATCTCGGCCCGGATCGCTTCTTTCAGCGGCCCCGCTGTCCTCATTTCATAAGGAAGCGGTGTCTGAACATAGCATATCTTCTTTTCGAGATCCTTCACATCCTTGCTGTAAATAAAAACCTCAAAAGAGACGGGAACGGCACCTTCCGTACCGGCATTGGTCCGGATCACAAATCCGGAACCTGTTTTTTCAGGCTGTTCCATGATCCCCATCGCCTGAAGTTCATCACAAAGAAAGCGGATATATCCGTCCGTTTGGATGTCTTCTTTCCGGCCGGGAAATAAAAAACACGCACAGAAACGGTCTTTCATCTGATGGGAAAGTTCCGGAAGATAGAAGCAGTCCCGGAAAAAACCGCCCCTGCTCAATCCGGAAAAAACAATGCTTTCCATAGCTTTTCCGGCAGCTTCCACATCGCCGTACTGCAGCGTCTCTTTAAAGTTCTTCGCGATCTGACTGATCAATGGGTCCATATTTCTTTCTCAGGAATGATTTCAGTAAATGCAGGTTCCGGCATCCATAAAGGTCCGCCAGATCGTACAAAACCACAGGATCCAAACGGTTGATCTTCCGTTTTCCGATCCCGATCTCATCAAACATCCGTGCCCGCAGTTCTTTCAGGTTGGCTGCCGGAGACACTTTGTAAAGCTCATCACACAGGGCCTTTTCCGGGGATGCCATGATAAAGCTGTAACCGTTCTCCGTATGCAGCACCAGCTCTTTCGGGAAAGCTTTTTTGGGAATGTCACGATAGGTAAAAACGCCAAACATTGTCTCATGGGATTTTTCCTTCCGCTTCCCGAAAGCTGCGGATGTGACCGCAGGCCAGCTCTTTTTATCAAGAAGGCCGTAATAAGCAAGCGCGAACTCAAACGAGATATAAGACGGCCCGTAAATGCATCCGGCAAGATAATGGGCGGGCGTATCTTTCTGATCCTCATAGAATCCACGGATGATCGGGAATAGGACACCCTCGTCCACCATTCTGCCGATCTTTGCTTTCGGATTGACATAGCCCGGCAGTTCTGATATCAGCATTGCAGTTGTCTTGATCATAGCTCAATTATAACGCATTTTTCCCATTAAGTTCACTTCGGGATTCTTTCCGCAAACCGGACAGCCGATTTCCCGAAAGGCCGGTTTACAGATCCGTCTGTTTGGAACGCGCGATCACATCAAAGGTCACATTGGTGAAATAGCTGTTTTTCTCGTCCATCTCCGTCCCGTATTCCAGTTCGAGGACGCGCAGCTCCACCTGAAGTGTTTCCGTCTCCAAAACATAGACCGCGTTTTTGCGGATCTGTTCGCATCTGCCGTGCTGCTGCAGCCGGTCATAGATCCCTTCATTCGACATCGCGAAATCACTCATCAGGTACCAGGTCGCCGTATGGATGTCATCTTTGTCAAAAAGCCACACCTCAAAAGCCGTTACAGCCTTCGGCTCCGTATTGTTCAGCGTCTCGCCGATCCCGATACCGCATTCACCGCGGAATGTATCGCCCTGATCGATCGAAAACACTTCATCATACATATCATTCCCGACCCGGTACTGGGACTGGTAATGGATCAGAATATCATTGGGATCTTCCTGTTTTTCATTTGTTTCGAAAGGCGCTGGCTCCGCTTCATTTTCCGGTTCCGCCCCGTCGGTCTCACCGGCAGGTTCCGGCTCATCACTGTCTTCGAGAACAGAAGCGGAAGTCGTCTTTGCCCCGCGGATCATCCTGAGCAGTTCGTCCTCACTGTCAGGTTCGCTGCCGGCATCCGTTTCAACAAGAGGCTTTTCGGCATTCAGCCCGGTCCCTGCATCCGAAGCACTTTCTTCCGCATCGGAAGATACTGCGGGCTGTTCATCATCTTCAGGCGTGCTGTTATCTTCCGCGGGTTCGGACTCTTCGTCCGCCGCGTCAGCATCATCGATCTTGTTTCCGAAATCATAAACCGTTGTTTTGATCTCAAGATCCGAAAACGGTTCCGGCTCCTCATCAGAAGGAATATATTCGTCAGAATTCTCATCCGATTCGGTATCGGTGTCTTCCAGAACTTCCGGAGCATTGTCGTCCGGTTCGGATCCGGGTCCATCGTCAATCAGATCTTCCCCTGCGAAAGGCTCCGCGGGACCGGATGTCTCATCAGACAGATTCCTGTCTTCACCGGCCGCATCTTCTGCTTCAGGTTCCTGCTCATCATCTACAGGCCCTTCGGCAGGACGGTAACGCAGCGCTGCCTGCGCGGCTGATTCTTCAAAAGCTTCATCCGCGTCCGCCGCTTCTTCGGCAATTTTCTTCACCGCGGGAGTGTTTTTGCCGCCGTCGGTTTTCTGCGGGAAAAGCTTGTCCAGATCAAAAAGGGTATCCGGAGAATTGCTGTCGGCCATTCTGGCTTTCTCCGGTGTGATCATGTCGACCGGCTCATCCGCCAGATGCTGATTAAATTCCGAGCGCTTCTTCTGCTTTTGTTTTGTTTTCACCAGGGACGCAGCATAAAACCCGGCCGCGCAGAGGACCAGCAGTCCGACGATGACTAGAACCGTCTTCGCAAACCCGGAGATCCCTTTTCTCGGACTCGCTGGAGTACCGCCGCCGGGCGTACCCATCGCGTTCAGCTTATTCTGGAGCACATCCTTTTTGCCGACCGCTTCCGAGAACGATGAAAGCAGCTGCGGATCGATCGACTCATCCGCCATCATCAGCTCCAGCGTCGCATCCGCGGCCCGGCCGAGATGCTTGTAACGCCACCCGGCCAGATCGCTGTCATAATTCTGTCCGTACTCGCTGATCGCCATCCGCAGGTAATCCTCGCGCACGATATCCCTGTTCGCCGATAAGGTGCGTCCGTTATCCTGAAAGAGACTGATGAATCCGACCAAAATCAGACAAGCGATACAACCGAGAATAATTCCGGTCTGAAACGGATACTTTTTGATTCGAGCTGTGATTTTATCGATCATACCCATACCTCTTATTTCTGTATTCATATTGAAAACGATCGATCCGGGAAGAATTTACACAGATCAGCGCAAATTCCGGAACGGATCCCCGGGAAAATCATTATTTTTAACAGATAATTATAACTGCCAAATCGAATTTTCTCCAATAAGAGCTGTTATTTATACATACATGGCTGGTGAAAGGTGAAAGCTGCACGTTTGTGTTTGCTGCTGCGCCGGGTTGAACCATCCGGAGCCGGTCGGTCCGTGTCGGGCAGCGCAGTTCTGCTCCGCATCACAAATTTTTTAGCACAGTTCCCCCATACGGAGCTCCGTTCTCACTCCCGATTGGCCATATACCCAAAAGGTGCGTGCGTAAAGCAGCAAAGCAGGAAAACAGCTCGGCATATAAAATGTTTTATTTTCATTTTTTGATGCATATTCAGTTACAATTGTAAAAGTATATTTATTAAATGAATCACAGGGGGTATCTGATTCATCCGGCCGTATGGGATCTTGACAGGAGACAAGCATGAACAAAAAAACGGCTCTTCGTATTATTTCCATGGTATTTTTCAGCCTGATATTCGGCGGAATTATTTCAACCACCCTGCCGTTCGGATCCGTTTCCCCGCTGCTGATGATCGGGGCGGCAGTTATTCTCGGCGTTCTGGTGGGACTTATTTTCAATAAACTGGTTTCGGCTTTTGCGCACTACGCGCAGAACGGAAATTTCACCCATATTATTCTGGTCCAGTTCTGCGTTGTCATCGGGTGTATTTGCGGCGGGCTGATCAGCATTCCCATTTCAATGATTCCGGGCTGTATCGGACAATACGGTCCGATCGTAATTGCCGTATGTATTTTTATTTTCAACGGGATCCTGCTGAGCTACCGGAAAGCCGCTTTCTGTGATTTCGTGAACCGGATCACCAACGGAAAGATCCAGTTTTCGGAGATCACTGCCGAGCATGAGCCGACTGCCCTGCTGGATACCAGCGTGATCATTGACGGACGCATTGCCGATATTGCCCACTGCGGATTCATCCCCGGGACGCTTCTGGTCCCCAACTTCATTCTTCAGGAGCTGCAGTTCA
>CADBKS010000125.1 GCA_902795255.1 uncultured Chloroflexota bacterium | reverse complement strand
GAATTCAGTAAAGTAAAGAACTAACGGGCTGAAAGCCTGACCGGAAAAAGGTTCCGGAAACACGAAGAACCCCGGCACTTTGTGAACCCGTCCTCATAGCTTAAAGAAATATCAGCGAATAATCTTCGACGGGATGCGGCTTATCATTAAAGAAAAGTTGAAAATATTTTGATTTGACCGCCCGGCACGGGCAGTGAATGCCCCGGACAAATCAATCCCGGCACCGTGTCAGCGGGCAAAGCCGTGCCTTTTACGGACAGGGCGGCTTCTGCAGACAAAAAACGAACGGGACCGTGCCTGTGCTGCGCGTTATTCTCTGCCCGGGGATCCTTCAGAACAGCGGATACTCCAATTACTGCGGGACATTCCGCGGGAGAAGATCGATAAGATCTTCTGTAAATTTTATCAGGCGGATGAGTCCCATGCCACGGAAGGAAATGGTGTCGGTCCGGCAATCGTGAAAAAAGTGCCCGGGCTGCATAATGGCAGCGTCACGGTCACGCCCCTTCAAAATAGCGGCCGGGAAAGGATCTGGCTGCCGTTATTTGGTGCGGTCCTGAAAAACCATATTGTTGTAAATTTCTTCCATACGCGCATCATCGTAATGTGCGTCCAGCTCTTCTTCAATGTGGTTCCGCGGAGGGATATCATATTGACGTTCCCTCCAGCGGTACAATGCGCCCGCGGAAAGCAGCAGGTCCGCGGCCATCGCGGCGGACAGCACCGCGCAGATCCCTTTGTAAGGCCAGTTGGCTGCAGTCTCAAAAAAATGTTTTGCTGCCGGGGCACAGATATGTGAATAAAGGATCCCCAGCAGTCCCCACATCAATGTCATGGAGAGGCAGATCCGTCCGTTGAGGTTGAGAAAACGTCCCGTGTAATCCCAGGAGACCGATCCAAACAGATGTTCCTGCAAAAAACTTCCGGTGTACTCTACCGCGGCGCCGACGGCCGCGAACCGGATGAACTGCTGCCACAGCGGCATGCCGCTCACATTACCGGTGATCCAGTATAACGCGGCGGCACCAAAGCCGTAAATGATGCAGAAGGGCCCGTAAACCGTGGCCGAATGATTTTCCCATGTGCCGGTGCGGATCACCCGCCAGATCCCTTCCAGAATAAAACCGAGAATGCTCCCTGTGAAAAATAGAAAAAACAGTTCCGGATAGCTTGCTTTATTGTTCATTGTCCTGACTCCTGGCATTCAGAACCGCCACCGGAGCCGGCATACGGTTTCGGGACGGCATATTTTTTTAAAGAAATAAGATTATACATGCTTAATCTAAACTCTGCCGAAACTTTTTCCGCATTTCATACAGGCCTCATGCAGCGGTTCCGGGAAAAAGTTTGTTTTCAATTAAGAAAAAGGCTGCAGCATCTGACTGCACGGGAAGTGAAGTCTTTCTGAATCTGATAAAGTCAATTGCCCGCGGGCGATTGAGGAGGATCTGATGCTAAACAAGATCGTACATGCAGCGGGGCTCTGCCGGCTTTTTTGTTTTCCGAATCCTGTCATTTTTTCGAAAAGGTCGCCTTTTGGGGGACTTTTCGGCGGGGGGTGGGGAGTATTCTTAAGTTGTAAGAACGGAAAGGACAGGTGATGCGGCGGTGACCGGTCTCCTTCCTTTATAAAACAGGACCGGAAATTACGGCCGGTGATCACTGTAAAGGATAAAGGAGCGGAAATGAAAAAGACTGATACCTGCGGTACGGATCGCTTCACTGCCTCGCGCGGTGCGGGACGGAAACTGAGTTTTGAAGATGAAAAGGCGCTTTCCCTGCGGATCCGCCTGGGAGATGCCGCACGAAAGGCGCTGCTTTCCGGAACGGGCCTCACGGATGCCGAAAGATCGGAAAAACAGAAGCTGGCGGATGACGGCGATGCCGCGTATGAACAGCTGGTGGCTGCGAACATCCCGCTGGCAATGCAAACCGCCGTGAAAACATGGAAACTCAACCCTTTGGGCCTGAACGAGCTGGATGATTACAAACAGACGGCTGTGAAGGTGATCTGTGAAGCGGCAAGGACCTATGACGGACGGCGCGGCTGCCGTTTCAGCACCTGGGCGTATCAGCAGCTGATGCAGGAGATGGTCCGGGAGAACGCGCTGACGGTTTACGCGCTCCGGATCCCCGAAGAGAACCTGTATAAGATCGGCCGGCTGAAGCGCGTTGCGGAGAATGTTCCGCTGCGGGACGCGGCCGCTGCCGAGGGTATGACGGAATGTGCGGCACAGAAGCTGCTTTCGTCCTCATGCGTGTATAAAAGTCTGCAGGATCCTTACAGCGCGGAAGATCCCGATACCTCTCTCGGGGAGATGATCCCGGACGGATCGTCGCCGGATGCCGAAGAGATCGGGATGCGGATCGACCTGGAGGCCGTGACCGCGAAAATGCTGACGGCACTTTCCGAGCTCCCGGAGGATGAACGGTCCCTGCTGCGCGGCCGGATGGGCTTTGACGGCAGCGTTGTCCCGCTGCGGGCTTATGTCGGGGGCTTCGCCGAAAGCGTCAGCGGTGTTCAGAAAAAGCAGATTCGGGCGGAGAACCATCTGCGGGAGCTGATGAACGTTCTTCCGCTTGCCGGCTGAGACAGTGCATTCCCGCGGGGCCGTTCCGGCTGCGGACGGGATTCCCGATCCCGTTTCTTTTCTCCGGGTGCTGTGGATTCCTATGTTAGAATTCATTTTAATCAAACGGAGAAAGAAGACAGATCATGAAACGTTCTCAAAAATTGATACTGATCGGTGCGGCAGCGCTGCTGCTGATCATGGCTGCCGGGGCGCATCCGCAGCTGAGCCTTGATGAACAGGAAGCCGTCGTTCAGGCGGTCGTGCAGACAATGAACCCCGAAGCCATGAAGGCGACGGTGATCGCTGAGGTCGAGGCGGACCTGATCGCGAAACTGAACGCTGCGGGATATGTCGGCGTTGCCGGGGCGATCGCTCAGCCGCTGCAGAGCACACCCGAAGCGGCCGTTGGCCCCGCGCCCGAAGCGCAGCTCCCGGCGGAGATCCCCTTCAGTGAAGCGGCTTCCGCGGATCCGTCCGTTCCCACCCCGACGCCGCTGCCGGCTTCGGAGCGTCCGATCGATGATATCCGGGATTACGCCAACGGAGCCGTGCAGCAGCCGGACGGGACTTACCGCGGGCTCCACGCCAAACAGGTAAACTCGTACGCGTATACGATCGGTGAGGATGAAAACGGGGTCGTCAAGCAGTTCCATACGGAATACACGCCGAATGTCCGCTTCAATCTGGATGTGGTATTTGAGAATGACGGTTCCGTGATCTGGCCGGCACGGTTAAAGATGTGCCATACCGGCAATGTTGGGGAATACACCGGTCACGCGGAGTGCGTTGAGATCGACCGTACCTATGACCCGGTCAAACCGGGCGGCCGCGCCGCTTTTACGGTTTCGGCTTACGGCAGTGAAAATCTTGGCTGGACGACGTTTTATTTCCAGCTTTATGACGCGGTTTCCGGATCGCCGATCGAGGGCGGCCAGGGCTCCTTCACGTATAACGCGATCTAGTGCCGCGCTCAGCCTTTCCTTCCGGCTCTGTTGAACAGGACCGCGCCGGAAAGGATCATCAGCCCGCCGGCAAGCGTCGCGGATCCCGGCACTTCGTTGTTCAGGAGAAATCCGAGCAAAGCTGCGAAAAACGGGGTGATGAACATGTAATTCGAGACTTCGGAAGTCTTTTCGGCTTTGGAAAAAGCGATCGTCCAGGTGACGTAGGCCACAGCTGAAGAGAACACGCCAAGTATGATCACGAACAGGCGCATTTTCGCGGGAGCCGCCCCGAAATCCCGGATGCCTTCCGGGAGCGCCCAGATCAGCTCCAGTCCGCCCAGAATGACCGTAAATGCGGAGGTCAGGAAGGGCGGATATTTTTTTGTGAAGCGCCGCTGCATGATGTTGTACGTCCCGAGCAGCAGAGCGCTCAGCAGCAGCCAGAACACACCGTGGTTGAGGTTCAGGCTCCCGCCTTCCAACACCAGGATGATCACTCCGGCGAACTGGACCGCCATCGCGCCCCACTGCAGGACATTCAGACGTTCCCTGAAAAGGATCGAAGCCAGAATGCCGGTGAAGACCGGGGTGGCCGCGATGATGACGCTGGAGGTCGCGGAGCTTGTGAGCGAGGTCCCGATGTTGAACACGATCATGTACAGGCTGAAACCACAGACGGCCGAGAGCGCAAACCACGGGATATCCTTCCGCTCCGGAAGGGGTGTCCTGCGGGCGGCCAGGATCGCGGCCAGGATCAGGCCGGCGATGGTATAGCGCATGCTGCCGAGCGCCGCGGGACTGAAATACGGCGCGAGCATGTGGGACATGACATAGGTCGGTGCCCAGCACAGGATGGTGATCAGCGCGTAGGGATGGGGATTGCCGTTTCTGTTTTTCATATCGTTTTTCCGGGTCAAAAGTTTCGGGGCTATTATACCATCCGCATAAAGAGCCGGCTGTGTTTGTGTGTATAATTACGAATAAGGGAAAGACGCTTTTCCCGAATCGAAAGGATTTTTACAATGCGCACCACTGAAGAACTGATCAAAAGTCTGGATGAACTTGAACGTTCGCTCTATGTTTTCCACCATCTCGGCGCCGCCGTGGAACTGGATGCCATGACCGCCGCCCCGCAGGATACCGCTGCGGGACGCAGTGTGGTGATGGAGTATATTTCCAACGAGCGCTACAAGCTTTTCGCATCGGAAGAGACCGGAGCGCTGCTCCGTGAACTTTCGGAACGGAAGACGGAGCTCCCGGCGCGGGCAGCCCGGCAGGCGGAAATGCTGAAGCGCGATTATGACCGCATGAAAGCCATCCCGCAGGATGAGTACGTAAAATATGATGTGCTGATCTCTGAAAGCCAGAACGTCTGGGTAAAGGCCAAGCATGACAATGATTTTGCCTCCTTCGCCCCGTATCTGGAAAAGATCGTCGCCTCACAGCTGCGTTTCATTGATTACTGGGATCCGGAGCATAAACGCCTTCCTTATGACGTGCTGCTTGAGGATTACGAGTACGGCTTGACGTCGGAGACGCTGGACAGCTTTTTCGCCTCGATCCGGGAAACGATCGTTCCGCTGGTCCGCGCGATCACCGAAAAAGGCCGCCAGCCGGAGTCCGGTTTCCTCTTCGGGGATTTTTCGCTCGAAAAACAGCATGAGCTTTCCGATTATCTGATGAAGGTCCTGACGATCGATCCGGCTCACTGTACGATCGGTGAGACGGAGCACCCGTTTACGCTTGAATTCAATAAGGATGATGTCCGTATCACGACCCATTACCACCGGGATGATCCGATGAGCTCCTTCTATTCCGTGATGCATGAGGGCGGACACGCACTCTACGAACTGCATACCGGCGATGACCTGCGCTGGACCTCCCTGGCTTCCGGAGCATCTTCCGGTATCCATGAGAGCATTTCCCGTTTCTTTGAAAATATCATCGGACGCTCGTACGGCTTCTGTTCGTTTATCCTGCCGAAGATGAAGGAACTGTTCCCGGAACAGATGAAGGATGTCACAGCGGAGGAGTTTTACAAGGCGGTCAATATCGCGCAGCCGTCCCTGATCCGCACGGAAGCTGATGAACTGACCTACTGCCTGCATGTGATGGTGCGCTATGAGATCGAGAAAGCGCTGATCGGCGGTGAGATCTCTGTGGCGGATCTGCCGCGGGTCTGGAATGAGAAGATGAAGGAATATCTGGGTGTGGATGTCCCGAATGATACGAAGGGTGTGCTGCAGGATTCCCACTGGGGCAGCGGTTCCTTCGGCTATTTCCCGACTTACGCGCTCGGGAATGCCTACGGTGCGCAGATGTGCGCGCGGATGAAGCGGGATGTGGATGTGGACGCATGCTGCGCGAAGGGCGATCTGCAGCCCGTTGTGGACTGGCTCACGGAGCATGTCTTCAAATATGGCTGTATGCTGGACCCGACCCCGCTGTTCGAACAGTACTGCGGGGAGAAGTTCTCCGCGGAGTACTACTGCCGCTACCTTAAAGAAAAGTTCTCCGCGGTTTACGGTCTGTAAGACCGGTTTCCGCGAAAGAAAAAGGGGCTGCCCGGCCGGGCAGTCCCTTTTTTATCATGGTTTGCGGATCGCTGTTTCGGACCCGGATCAGAGTCCCGCGGCAGCTTTCAGTTCGGCAACCTTGTCGGTGGCTTCCCAGGTGAAATCGGCGTCTTCGCGGCCGAAATGCCCGTAGGCAGCGGTCTTGCGGTAGATCGGGCGGCGCAGCTTCAGGTCGCGGATGATGGCGCCCGGGCGCAGGTCGAAGTGTTCGTCGATGATGGCGGCGATCTTCTGATCGTCGATCTTTCCGGTGCCGAAGGTTTCCACGTTGATGCTCAGCGGTTTCGCGACGCCGATGGCGTAGGAAAGCTGGACTTCGCAGCGGTCAGCCAGACCGGCGGCAACGACGTTCTTGGCGACCCAGCGGGCAGCGTATGCAGCGGAGCGGTCGACTTTGGTGCAGTCTTTGCCGCTGAAGGCACCGCCGCCGTGACGGCCCATGCCGCCGTAGGTGTCGACGATGATCTTGCGGCCGGTGAGTCCGGCATCGCCCATCGGCCCGCCGATAACGAAGCGGCCGGTCGGGTTGACGTAGATCTTCAGGGTGTCATCGACCATTTCCTTCGGGAGGACCGGATCGATCACGTATTTGATGATGGCTTCGCGGATCTCTTCCTGGGAGATGCTGTCCGCGTGCTGGGTGGAGATCAGGACGGTGTCGATGCGTTTCGGTTTCCCGTAAGCGTATTCGACCGTGACCTGGCTCTTGCCGTCCGGGCGCAGCCACGGCAGGGTGCCGTCTTTCCGGACTTTGGAGAGCTGTTCGCACAGGCGGTGGGCAAGGTAGATCGGCATCGGCATCAGCGTGGCGGTCTCATTGCAGGCATAACCGAACATAATGCCCTGGTCTCCGGCACCGACAGCTTCGATGTCGTCATCGGTCATTTCCCCGCTCTTCTTTTCGAGCGCGGCGTCGACACCCATGGCGATATCCGGGGACTGGCTGCAGATGGCGGACATGACGGCGCAGGTGTGGCCGTCGAAGCCTTTTGCGGCGTCATCATAGCCGATCTCATTGACGACCTTGCGGACCAGTTCGTCGAAATTGACAAAGGCGTTCGTGGTGATCTCGCCGGCCAGCATCACGAAACCGGTTTTGGTGAAGGTCTCGCAGGCTACACGGGAATAGGGATCCTGCGCGAAGCAGGCATCCAGAACGGCGTCGCTGATCTGGTCGCAGATCTTGTCGGGATGGCCTTCCGTCACGGATTCGGACGTGAAGTAGAACTTCGGTGAGTTCATGAAAGTAGACATAAATGGTTCTCTCCTATCAAAAAGCCCCCTTGGATTCTAAGGGGGCTCACTCTCATATACAGTGTCCGTGCCCTCTTATCTTCCAGATTTGATTGTTTATCTGCCGGAATTAGCACCTTGATCTGATGATGATCGGTTGCCGAGGCTTCACGGGGCCGGTCCCTCCACCTCTCTGGATAAGAGCGCCTCAGGGGCGAAATTTATTAAGGTTATTATTACACAGGTCGCATGCTTTGTCAAACAACTCCGGATGAAATATGACGTTAATATAATATTGGGACAGGAGAACGGCCCCGATTTTCCCCGATTTGTGCTGTAATAATATTTTTCACCAATTTATTGCCAAAAAAGATCCTTGTAGTATAATCTTGTCTTGTGGCAGTGATGCGGTGACGGCGAAATCAGGCAGTCACAAAATTGAGAAAATATCTTGACAAAAAAGCTTCCACTGCTATAATAAGATGCGCGAATGGAGTTATCCATTGCGCCGACATAGCTCAGTTGGCAGAGCGGCCGCCTTGTAAGCGGCAGGTCATCGGTTCGAGCCCGATTGTCGGCTCAGTTGTAAGCTAGTTAGTGTTTTTGAAGCGATTCAAGGACGCTAACGAACTGACAACAGTTCGGAACAATAAATGGTGAGTTACCCAAGTGGCCAACGGGGTCTGACTGTAAATCAGATAGCAGAAGCTTTCGGAGGTTCGAATCCTTCACTCACCACTGATTTTTCAATGAGAAGCTGGTGAAAGCCAGCTCTCATATTGAAAATCAGCGTTAGGCAATAAGTTATTCAAGCCCTAATAGCTCAGTTGGTAGAGCGCACCCTTGGTAAGGGTGAGGTCATCGGTTCGAATCCGATTTAGGGCTCTTTTTGCCCGTATAATACAGGTTTACATCATTTTATAGGGAGTAAAAATGGCAAAACAACATTTTGACCGAAGCAAGCCCCATCTTAATGTGGGTACAATGGGTCACATTGACCATGGTAAAACCACTCTGACCGCAGCGATCACGAAATACTGCGCACTCCTGGGTGGAGCTGACTTCCGCGCTTACGATCAGATCGATAACGCCCCGGAAGAA
>CADBKS010000124.1 GCA_902795255.1 uncultured Chloroflexota bacterium | reverse complement strand
TTAGTCAATATCTATTCTAAAAAGAGCAAAAAGATATTATCATTTGAGCCTTATTTTGCATAGTATAGGATACATATAAACTTATATCGGAGGGGTAATTATGAGTGAAAAATATTTTCTCGGAGCTGTAAGCGGAGGACGCTTCCGTACTGAATTTGAAGATCTTATCCGTGACAGCGGACGTTTTACCTATCTCCTTAAAGGAGGTGCGGGAACAGGCAAATCGACAATGATGAAAAAGATCGCAGAACACTTTGAAAAAACACACCGAGTGATACGCTTCTGCTGCTCGTCCGATCCTGCATCGCTCGATGCAGTGGTCATTCCCGAACTCGGTGCAGCTGTTTGTGACGGTACGGCTCCGCACGTTTTTGAGCCGATCTATCCGGGCATCTGTCAGAAGTATCTCGACCTCGGACAATGCTGGGACAGCGCCGGACTGCTCGGATCAAAGGACGAGATAATCGCTGCGGCTGACAAGAACCGTTCGCTGCTTACAAGGGCGCAGCGGTTCACTTCCGCTGCATCCGATATCTGCTCCGATACCTGTCAGCTCGGCTGTGACTGCCTGCTCGGAGAAAAGACGGAGGCTTTTGTCAAGCGCTTTGAAAAGCATCTGCTCGGAAAACACGGCAGCGGAACAGGTGAAAAACGCCTTCTCAGACTTACTGCGCTTACCGAGCACGGTTTCCTCACAATGAATGAAACGCTTGCGGTCTGTGCAGAAAGATATATCCTGCACGATGACCTTTTTGCGGCGTCTGATTATCTGCTTTCACGTCTTGCCGACGAAGCGGTCTCCCGAGGATACGATGTCATACTCTCACCCGAGCAGATGCTTGCCGATGCAGGATATCAGCACCTTATTATCCCCGAGCTTTCCGCCGCACTTATCTCGGGCAGCTATGCTGACAGAACTCTCGAAGAGGGGGCAAAGCGTATAAACCTGATGCGGTTCTATGATAAGAAAGCACTCTCGGACAGACGTATGAGGCTGCGTATGAACAAAGCGGCTGCTGACGATCTTATAAGGGAAGCGGCGGTAACGATACGCACGGCAAAGTCGGTACACGATGATCTTGAAAGCTATTACATCGCAGCTATGGACTTTTCAAAGCTTGATGAGCTGACTGCAAATGTGATCTCCGAGATAGAGAACAGGGCGTAAAAATTGTCGCCCGAAAAGCGACCACTCCCGTGTTTTTGTCTGATATTTATAGTATAGGGAAAATGAACGCGCTGTGGTCGCTTAACAAGCGACAAATTTTTCCCCGTTCCGGGGAAAAATTTGCCGCTTAGTGTGAAGAGTGCAGCGTTCAGAGTGAAGTTAAATCGGTGACGCTTCGCGTTGGTTAAGATAACGCTCCGCGCAGGAGAATTCGAAATTCGGAAAGCGGAATTCGGAATTATCTCTGAAGACTGTGCTCATTGCAAAACATGCCTTCGGGAGCGGCGCCAATCTCCCGCTTTTCATTGGTGTGCATCACAAAATGTGCAGGCGGTGACAGTTCCGCCAGGCACAAGTGCCTCACAGAAACCGTCCCCGTCTGCACCGGCCCCTGCGGCACCGGCGCCATCCTAACCCGCCGCGAAGCGGCACATATTTCCAACTGCCTGCTGCCTGCTGCCGGCTGCCCCCGGCGCGCAGCGCACTTTTCACCATTCACTTTTCACTAAGCGGAGCGCTCCCCTGCGCGCAGCGTACTGCCCCCTGCCAGCCGGATATGTGTATAATTACATAAAAAAAGGGGCTGCGCGGAGCGCACTTTTCACTATTCACTTTTCACTATTCACTAAGCGCAGCGTACTGCCCCCTGCGCGCAGCGCTCATTCTTCAAAGGAGAGATCATGATCCGAAAACTGTTTTTAACGCTGTTTCTCATTGCCGTACTGCTGTTCCCCGTCACCGCGCTTGCCGATGATGCGCAGGGATGGCCGCTTTCCCGGGAGGGATACACCCTGGAACAGGTGGTGGTCCTCAGCCGGCACAGCATCCGCTCCCCGCTGAGCGGGAAGGGGTCCGTGCTCGGGGAGATCACGCCGCATGAATGGTTCGCCTGGAGCTCGGCCCCGAGCGAGCTTTCGCTGCGCGGCGGGGTGCTGGAAACCGAGATGGGCCAGTATTTCCGCAAGTGGCTGGAGGTCGAGGGGCTGATCCCCGAAAATTACCGGCCGGAGGGGAACGAGGTCCGCGTTTACGCCAACGCCAAACAGCGGACGATCGCCACTTCGCAGTATTTCAGCGCGGGGTTCCTGCCGACGGCGAACCTTCTGATCGAATATCACGCCGAATATGACAAAATGGACCCGGTCTTTTCCCCGGTGCTGACATTTGTCTCCGACACCTACCGGGACTATGCTGAGGCGCAAATGCGTTCCCTGTTTTCGGAAAAGATCGCCGGTCTGGAAGACAATTACGCGCTGCTGACGGACGTGACCGACATGGAGGAAACCGAAGCCTTCCGGAACGGGACCCTCAAGCCATTCCGGACCGATGACACCGCGGTCATCCTGGAGGCCGGAGCCGAACCGGGCATGAGCGGTTCCCTGAAAACGGGCTGTTCCGCGGCCGACGCGCTGGTGCTGCAGTATTACGAGGAGCCGGATGAACTGAAGGCGGCTTTCGGACACAAGATCGGCTTTGAGGAATGGCGGAAGATCTCCGAGATCAAAGATCTCTATGTGGATTTTCTCTTCGCCGCCCCGCTGATTGCCGTGAATGTGGCGCATCCGCTGCTGGAGGAGATCCGGGACGAGATAACGGAGGACGGCAGGCTCTTCACCTTTTTGTGCGGGCATGACTCCAACATCGCCAGCGTCCTGGCCGCGCTGGATGTGGAAGAATACATCCTGCCGGATGCGATCGAGGTCAAGACCCCGATCGGCTGCAAGCTGGTGTTCACGAAATGGAGCGGCCCGGACGGAAAGGCCCTGTGGGGCGCGGATCTGGTGTACCTGAAAACGGATCAGCTGCGCGGCATGCCCCTGCTCGGTCAGGGCAGCAGCCCCGCGGTCTTCCCGGTCACCTTCGCCGGTCTGGAGCGGACCCCGGAAGGCCTCTACAGTGAAGCGGATCTGCTGGCGCGTTTCGATCAGGCGATCGCGGCCTATGACACGCTCGAAGAAGAATACGCGGACATCGTGCCGGCGGAAGTCGCCGAAGAGAGCACCGCGGGCGGGGAATAGCATCGCTAATAGTTCAGAGTTCAGAGTGCAGAGTGCAGAGTGAAGTTAAGCGCTTCGCGGCTTCACGAAATGCCGGCGGGACGGTTCGTGAAGACACCGAAAGGTGTCGGAAAGAACTGTCCCCGGAGGCATGCACTGCGGGGGGAGTTTCCGCCATGAACCGGCATATGCCGCGGTGAGCCGGGGCTGACGGGCGTCACGGTCCGTGAGTGTCTTTGGGACAGTTCCCTTTGGCACCTTTTCGGTGCCGGAGGGGACGGTTCGTGAAGACACCGAAAGGTGTCGGAAAGAACTGTCCCGGGAGGCATGCACTGCGGGGGGAGTTTCCGCATTGAACCGGCATGTGCCGCGGTGAGCCGGGGATGACAGGCGTCACGGTCCGTGGGTGTCTTTGGGACAGTTCCCTTTGGCACCTTGCGGTGCCGCCGTGAACCGTCCCGCCGTCACCGCATGCACCAATTTTTTTAACATAAAAGCACTGATCAAGGAGATAAACAGAATGCCCAGATCACCGAGAACAAAGAGCGAATCAGGATTTATGCATCTGATCACACGCGGCATCAGCAAACAGATCCTTTTTGCGGATCGGGATGATTTTCGGTTATTTCTTTCACTCCTTGAGCGTTACAGCCGGGAAACAGAAGTCACGGTTTGCTGTTATTGTCTGATGGATAATCATGTTCATTTGCTGGTGTATGATCCATCCGGCAACGTTTCCCTGTTCATGCAGAAACTGAACGGCAGTTATTCTGCTTATTTCAATGAAAAGTATGACCGTTCCGGGCATTTGTTTCAGGATCGGTTCAAAAGCGAAAACATCGAAAGCGAAAATTACCTGCTCACGGTTTTCCGTTACATTCTGAACAATCCGCAGAAAGCCGGAATATGCCGGGCTTCCGATTACGAATGGAGCAGCTATCGGCTTTATGACAGGCCGGATTCTTTTGTCAGAACCGGGCCGTTTTCTGAGCTGATCGGTACCCGTGAAGAATACGAAGCCTATATTGCCGCAAAAAATGACGATGAATGCATGGAATACGGAAGCGAAAGGCACGATGATCAATGGGCTCTCCGTGAGATACGAAAGACGATCGGGACCGAAAATGTCATGGAGCTTCAATCCTGGCCCCGTGAAAAAAGAAACGCAGCGATTCGTATGCTGAAGGAAAAAGGGCTGAAGATCCGTCAAATCGAGCGGCTGACAGGGATCAACCGCGGCATGATCCAGAAGGCCTGACGATACCACGAAATGCCGGAGGGGACGGTTCGTGAAGACACCGAATGTCGGAAAGAACTGTCCCGAGAGGCATGCACTGCGGGGGGAGTTTCCGCCATGAACCGGCATGTACCGCGGTGAGCCAGGGATGACAGGCGTCACGGTCCGTGGGTGTCTTTGGGACAGTTCCCTTTGGCACCTTGCGGTGCCGCCGGGGAGTGGGGACACAGGGGCCGGCTCTCGTTGACTCCGGATGGAGTCATCAGATCCGTCCCCGCTGTTTCCACCGGGAGGCAGGTTCCGCCGGGGAGTTTCCGCCATGAACCGGCATGTACCGCGGTGAGCCGGGGATGACAGGCGTCACGGTCCGTGGGTGTCTTTGGGACAGTTCCCTTTGGCACCTTTTCGGTGCCGCCGTGAACCGTCCCGCCGACACCGCGGTGCCATCTTAACCCGCCGCGAAGCGGCACATATTACAACTATCGACCAATGACCAACGACCATTGACTGCCGTATTCCGCGGAGCGCACTTTTCACCATTCACTTTTCACTGCGCGAAGCGCCCCGAATTGATTCCAGGATCAGTTTTGCATTTGCTATGGTCATATCGCTTAGTTTATAACTGCGTATCCTCTGTCTGACCAGGATCGGAACCGCGAAGCCGTTGTTTACAAGCCTGACACACCGATTAATGATCGTTTTATTTGTCACACCGACCATTTCACTGACCGCTGCAGGTGTAAATTCGTAAAGATGCATTTGGATCAAAAAGGCGAGCAGTTCCTTTTCCTTTGCGTTCAGATAAGAAAGTCCCGCATAAATTTCCCGGTTTCCGGCGTTTCTTGAGATCTCACAAACCTTTGCAGAATACAATTCCATCATACGGAGAAAATAATTGATCCAGATCTCCGGATGAGGCGGATCATTCCGGCCGGAATAATAAAGCGGCGGAAGTCCCATCTGCAGCGAATCATAGTATTCATCCATATCATAAGCAAAAAATTCTTCCAGGGATCCGGCGCCGTTGAACCCGTATCCTTCCCGATCCAGGATATATCCGGAAAGCAGGCGGGCAGTACGTCCGTTCCCATCCTCAAAAGGGTGAATGGTGACCAGCTGGTAATGCACGACCGCTGCCACGATCAGGGGATGATCGTCGGTGCGGTTCACATAATCGACCAGCTCATCGATCAGATCCGGAATATCGCAATATTCCGGCGGGATATAATCGATTTCACCGCTTTTTCCATCGAATACCGCAAAAAGCACGCCGGGAGGAGTCGGCCCCCGGAACCCGGTTTTTTCTTTTGGAGCCCCTTTTTCAACCAGTGCCTGCACCTCAAGGATCAGCTTTTTGGAAAACGGTTCCTTTTTTCTGCATTTCTCATCAAGAAGATCCAATGCCATGAAATAATTTCTGACTTCCTGTTCCGGCTTGAGGAAATGCTGATGGGCGTCTTTTTCGATCGCTTCAGCGACCTGTTCCTCCGTAAGCGGATTTCCTTCAATACGGTTGGATGCATAGGTGCTTTTTCTTTTTGAATTTTTCCGGAGCCTGTTAAATGTTTCCGGCGGCAGTTCGATCGTACTTAAGGAGAATTTATGCCGGTCAATGGCGGAAATTCTGCGCAATATTTCGTTAGTCAGGGTAACTTTCAGCATCACGCATCACCTTTCGAAAGAGGAGATCTTACAGGCAAATTATATCCGATTTTACACTATTTTTTCACTATTTTTACACTATTTTTCTTATTAGTCATTGGTCATTGGTCAATAGTCATTGGTTGGAAATATGTGACGCGTGTATTTAGAGTTCAGAGTGAAGAGCTTCGCTCAGTGTGAAGTGTGAAGAGCTTCGCTTAGTGTGAAGAGTGAAGAGCTTCGCTCAGTGTGAAGAGTGCAGAGTGAAGAGTGAAGTTAAAATAGGTGACGCTTCGTTTCGGTTACGAGAACGCTCCGCGACCCGCTGTGCGCTTTGCAAAATGTGCCTTCGGGGAGCGATTCCTTACGGCACAAGTGCCTTCAGGCAACCGGCCCCTGCGGCACGGGCGCCATCTTAAATCGTCGCGCAGCGACACTTATTTCCCCTGAATCCTGAATCCTGAATCCTGGCTCCTGAATTGAAGCGACACCGCAATTTTTACCTTTTACCTTTTACCTAAGCAAAGCGCACCGGCTGCTGACAGCTGCGCGAAGCGCAATAGTAATATAATATTAACGGACAGGAACTGCTGATGGGAAATTCATTTGACAAACAAAAGAACAGTGTGCCGCGCGCGGAGGTACGGGATGAGCGGGTGGAAGACGAGCTTCAGTCCTCCGCGCTACCGAACAGCACGCTGATGCGGATCATGGAGCTGCCCGGCGCCGAAAGCGAGGCGGACCGGCTTTCGGAGGGGATCTCCTCCGGGACGCCGGAGACCGTGATGCGCGAGATGGGCAGCCGTCTGGGCGCGGATTTCTCTCCCATCCGGGTCCACAGCGACAGTGCCAGCGCCGGCCGGGGCCGCGCGATGGGTGCGCGGGCCTGGACGCAGGGCCGGGATGTCTATTTCGGCAGGGGCGGGTTCGAGCCCTCGGTGATGGCGCATGAGCTGGTCCATACGGTCCAGCAGGGCGCGGTCCGGGGCAATGTTTCCGCGTCAATGCCGCTGGGGGCGGTGCAGCTGCTCCCGGATGACGAGGAAGAGCAGAAGCAGCAGGACCGGGAAGCGAAAAATCAGGCGAACCCGGACGTAAAAGCGATCAACGACATCGAACGCACGCTCCTCGACATGTTCGCAACCGAAGACGGGGTGGCAGTCTATGATGTTTTTGAAGGCCGCCTCAGGAAACTGCTGCGGAAGCACTTCAAACAGGAAGACACCGATTTCAACTACGCAAAATCCGTGCGCTTCCTGGCCCGCGCGGCCTACCGGGACTACGCACTGCGGGATATTTTGCTGGAGACCGTTTCCAAAGGACTGGGGACAAAGAGTCAGAACAAACAGCTGGGCCGGGATTTTCGGGCGATCGTCGCGGGGCTGGATTCCCGGATCGGTGACGCGGAAGCCGAGCAGCTGGCGATCGAGACCGGGATCTTCACGGGCAAGCCGAAGCATGCCTTGAAGAAAAAGCGCACCACGGCCCGTTCCTACGAGGCGGAGACGGACGAAAACGGGCTGGTGGGGTTCAACCCGAACAACGTGCCGGAGCTCGCCAAAGTCCAGGACGCGATCGATCAGGCCCGGACCCCACAGCAGGCTTACCGGATCTTCGCAGCCTTCACCGGCAACAAGTCCGGGGGCTTTTACGATAAATACAAAGCCAACAAAATCGATATGAAGGTTTTCCGCGCCAAGCTGAAGCACATGGCGCGGGTGGTGGTCGATTATCCGGAGCTGAAGGGCATGGTCGGAGACATGAACGTGCTCGATCCGAGATCCAAGACCAGTATGTCCACAAGCACGACCCGGGGCGGGATCCGAAAGTCGGACTTCGATTACAACGCCGCACCGGACCGGGAAGGACCCGAAGGCGAAGCGTACCGGGCGGAGCAGGATCTGCTGGATGAGAAGGATCATTTCCATATCTCGCCCCGGGCATATCACGGGACCCATGAGCTGGGGCACACCATGGCTTCGCTGCTGACGGAATCTGACGGTCAGCGGGCGTTCAACCTCCGGAAGTCGCTGCCCGAACAGCTGCGGGACAAAAGCCTGGGGATCGCCCCGCAAGAGCTGCAGCAGAAACAGGTCCTCATGGAAAATGCCCGGACAGAAGAAGAGAACAACCTGGCGGAAAACGAAATGCTGCTGGATGTCCTCACGCAAAATGACTGGGAGATCCCCGAAAAATACGGCATGAAAGCGTTCCGCGGGGTCAAGAAATCCCACACGGACTCCCGGGGGATCAACCACATGGCCAACACCATCGACACCTACCACAGCGACTTTTACAAAAAGGGGATGACGTCGAAGTACGGGAGTTATTCCGCCGGCGAGTTCTTTGCCGAGGCCGTCGCGGACACCTACGCCCACGGGAAAGAAGCCCGGCCGATAAGCATTGCCCTGGTCAAGGAATATGAGAAGCGGCAGAAGGCCAAGCAGCGGGAGAAATTCAGATAT